>NC_006270.3:4022500-4222597 GCF_000011645.1 Bacillus licheniformis DSM 13 = ATCC 14580 | reverse complement strand
AAGAAAATTGATATGTGTTATCCTATTATGGTGCAAAAAAGAAATGTGTGAGCGAAGTTGACAATGAACTGCTCATCCCAATATAATAAATTAGACTGTCTTTAACAGCTATTCCTCGAGGGAGGTGTCATACATGAAAAGAACATTTCAACCAAATAACCGTAAGCGCAGCAAAGTTCATGGCTTTCGCAGCCGTATGAGTTCTAAAAATGGACGTCTTGTATTAGCACGTCGTCGCCGCAAAGGAAGAAAAGTATTATCAGCTTAGGCCACTGAATAATGTCAGTGGTCTTTTTTACATAGAGGAATGACCAGGCCCATTTGCCAGCTTGTTATCGGAGTGAAAGAAGATATGAAAAAGCGAAATCGATTAAAGAAAAATGAAGATTTTCAAAAAGTATTTAAAAAGGGAAAATCGATGGCAAACCGGCAATATGTTTTATATGTGCTTCACCAGCCTGAAGCGAAAGAGTTTCGGGTGGGACTGTCGGTCAGCAAGAAAATCGGAAACGCAGTCGTGCGCAACCGGGTAAAGCGGCTGATTCGCCAGGTCATCCAGGAAGAGCGGAATCTATTAAAACAAGAAAATGACTACATTATCATCGCAAGAAAGCCTGCAGCTGAATTATCATATGAAGAGACGAAAAAAAGTTTGCAGCATCTTTTCAGAAAGTCGTTTGTCTACCGGAAAAAACCGAATCAGCCATCATAGTCCGGGTTAAAAGAAGTTATGGCCCCTCATTTTTAAGCGCTTCCTTTAGCTCCAGAAAAATGTCGTCGCCCATTCGGGGGAGAAAGATGATAAAATACGAGAAAGTATGTCTTTTTAATGGTCATAACCGAATAATACCGGTTGAAGAATGAAGATTTAGGAGGAAATGTTGTTGAAGAGGCGAATTTTATTATTGTTCAGTATGATCGGCGTTATCGTGCTTTTAGCTGGATGTACGGAAATCAACCAGCCGATCACTGCAGAAAGCGAAGGGTTTTGGAACACGTATATCGTATACCCGTTGTCACAGCTGATCACGTATGTAGCAAATTTAACGAATGAAAACTTCGGACTAGCGATTATCATCGTCACGATCTTAATCAGACTTTTAATTTTGCCGCTGATGATCAAGCAGACGAAGAGTTCGAAAGCGATGCAGGCTCTCCAGCCTGAAATGCAAAAACTTCGTGAAAAATACAGTTCTAAAGATCAAAAAACGCAGCAGAAGCTTCAACAGGAAACGATGGCTCTCATGCAGAAGCACGGGGTTAACCCGCTTGCCGGATGTTTCCCGATCTTAATTCAAATGCCGATTTTAATCGGATTCTATCATGCCATTATGAGAACGCGGGAAATCGCAGAACACAGCTTTTTATGGTTTGACCTTGGGGAGCGTGATCCGTATTTCATTTTGCCGATTCTCGCCGGTGTGTTCACATTCATTCAGCAAAAGCTGATGATGGCGGGAACAGCGCAGCAAAATCCGCAGATGGCGATGATGCTTTGGCTGATGCCGATCATGATCGTTGTATTTGCGATCAGTTTCCCGGCGGCTCTTTCCCTGTACTGGGTAGTCGGTAACTTATTCATGATTGCTCAAACCTTCTTTATCAAAGGGCCTGATCTAAAGGCTGAGAGACAGGAAGCGGCAGCCGGAGGAAAAAAATCCGGAGGTAAGAAAAAGTGAAGGAACTGACTGCTACTGGACGTACCGTCGATGAAGCAGTGCAATCCGGGCTTGAACAGCTGGGCCTTCATGCAGATGATGTCGAAGTCGACGTAGTTGATGAAGGAAAAAAGGGATTATTCGGCATTTTCGGTCATCGGTCTGCAGTCGTGAACATTCGGGAAAAAATAGACCCGGTTAAAGAAGCAAAACAATATTTGGAAAATGTAATTTCGAATATGGGAATACAAGCCCAGGTGACGGCAGAAGAGGAGTCTAAACGAGTGGTTTTTCAGTTGAAAGGAGACAAAACAGCTCTTTTAATTGGAAAAAGGGGACAAACTTTAAATGCCCTTGAAACGCTGACGCAGCTCGTGCTCAATCGTCATTCCGACAGATATATCCAAGCGGTGGTTGACGCCGAAGGATACCGCGCAAAGCGGAAGGAAACACTTGCTCAGCTGGCATTGAAGCTTGCTGACCAGGCGGCCAGGCAGAAAAAAGACATTCACCTGGAGCCGATGCCTTCCAGTGAGCGCAAGGTCATCCATGATACGCTTGCGGGCTACTCGCAGCATATCGAAACTTACTCTACCGGTGAAGACCATAACCGGCACCTTGTCATCTCATATAAAAAATAACATGAAAACCGAAGTTCCCAAAATTGGGGCTTCGGTTTTTTTGCCGTTGAAAATCGATGAAATGCAGCAAAATCAGTTTAAGTTCTATTTTTTCAGGCGTAAGCTGTTGATGAAAATGAAATTTAATTGTTATTCACATGTGGATAAGTTAAAGTAAGTAATGATGGCTTAGAACGGTTGTGGATAACGGTTCAAGTCACTTCCACTTCAATTGAAACTATGTTATCTTTAAATTTTGATTACAATAAAAGTTTTTCATCCGTATACGATGTTTGGAAGATGACCCGGCAAATGGGGATAATAGATATAGGAATGAAAAAGAGAGGTGAAAGCCATGGATACCATCGCTGCGATTTCAACGCCGATGGGAGAAGGGGCGATTGCGATCGTCCGGATGAGCGGCCCTGAGGCTCTTGCGATCGCCGATAAAGTGTATAAAGGACCTCGCGGAAAAAGGCTGAGTTCCGTCGATTCACATACGATTAACTACGGTCATATCGTTGATCCGGAAACGGAAAAAGTCGTGGAAGAAGTCATGGTTTCGGTACTGAAAGCGCCGAAAACTTTTACGCGGGAAGATATTGTAGAAATCAACTGCCACGGCGGACTTGTGACTGTCAACCAGGTGCTTCAGCTCGTTTTGAGAGAGGGAGCGCGTCTGGCGGAACCGGGAGAATTTACGAAAAGAGCCTTTTTGAACGGAAGAATCGATCTTTCCCAGGCTGAAGCTGTCATGGATCTCATCAGGGCCAAAACAGACCGGGCAATGAATGTGGCCATGAATCAGATGGAAGGAAGGCTGTCTTCACTGATCAAACGGTTGAGGGCCGAGATTCTTGAAACATTGGCCCACGTTGAAGTGAATATTGACTATCCGGAATACGATGACGTTGAAGAAATGACGCACAAGATGCTGATTGAAAAAGCGACAAAGGTCAAAAAGGAAATCGAGGCGCTGCTGACGACTTCAGAGCAGGGTAAAATATTAAGAGAAGGCATCTCGACAGTTATCATCGGGCGGCCCAATGTCGGCAAGTCCTCGCTTTTAAACAGTCTCGTCCACGAGACAAAAGCGATCGTAACGGATATTCCGGGCACGACGCGGGATGTCATTGAAGAATATGTGAATGTCAGAGGCGTGCCGCTGCGTCTCGTCGATACAGCCGGGATCCGCGAGACCGAAGACATCGTCGAGCGAATCGGCGTTGAACGTTCAAGACAGGTATTAAAAGAAGCAGATTTGATTTTGCTTGTCCTCAATTACAGCGAGTCCCTTTCAGATGAAGACATCAAGCTCTTTGAAGCAACGAAGGGAATGGACATCATCGTCATTGTCAATAAGACCGATCTTGAGCAAAAGCTTGATCTTGATCGGGTTCGGGAATTGGCTGGGAATCAGCCTGTCGTGACGACTTCCTTATTAAAAGAGGAAGGGATTGATGAGCTGGAGGAAGCCATTCAATCGCTGTTTTTCACAGGCGCGATCGAGAGCGGCGACTTGACATATGTCAGCAATACAAGGCATATTTCACTGCTGCATGAGGCGAAGCGCGCCATCACTGACGCATTGGAGGGCATCGAAAACGATGTGCCGATCGATATGGTTCAAATTGATTTAACAAGATGCTGGGAAGTTCTTGGGGAGATCATTGGCGATGCTGTACACGAAAGTCTGATCGACCAGCTCTTCTCTCAATTTTGCTTAGGAAAATAAAGGAGGAACAAAGCATATGGGCTATGAAGCAGGCCAATATGACGTCGTTGTCGTCGGCGCCGGACACGCCGGTGTTGAAGCGGCGCTGGCGTCAGCCAGACAAGGCGCAAAAACGCTTGTCTTAACGATTAACCTTGATATGGTTGCTTTCATGCCATGTAACCCGTCTGTCGGCGGACCTGCAAAAGGAATCGTCGTCCGCGAAATTGACGCGCTCGGCGGGGAAATGGCTAAAAATATTGATAAAACGCATATCCAAATGAGGCTTTTAAATACAGGAAAAGGACCTGCCGTTCGGGCGCTTCGGGCTCAGGCTGATAAATTCCAATATCAGCATGAAATGAAAAAGACACTTGAGAATGAACCGAATTTGACCATGCTGCAAGGAATGGTCGAACGCCTTCTTATTGAAGACGGGGAATGCCGGGGCGTTATAACCCAGACAGGGGCGGAGTACCGTTCTAAGACCGTTGTTCTGACGACGGGGACATTTTTGAGAGGGAAAATCATTCTTGGCGATCTGTCATACTCCAGCGGACCGAACAACCAGCAGCCGTCCATCAAGCTGTCTGAACATCTTGAAGAGCTCGGCTTTGACCTCGTCCGTTTTAAAACAGGGACGCCGCCGCGGGTCAACAGTCATTCAATTGACTACAGCAAAACGGAAATCCAGCCCGGTGATGAAGTGCCGCGGGCCTTTTCGTATGAGACGGTGGAATATATTACAGACCAGCTTCCATGCTGGCTCACATATACAAGTCCGGAAACGCACGAAATCATTGACAACAATTTGCATCGTTCACCGATGTACTCCGGCATGATCAAAGGAACGGGACCGAGATATTGCCCGTCTATTGAAGACAAGGTCGTCCGCTTTAACGACAAGCCGAGACACCAAATCTTTCTTGAGCCTGAAGGGCGCAACACCCAGGAAGTCTATGTCCAGGGATTGTCGACAAGCCTTCCAGAAGATGTGCAGCGAAAAATGCTTTCAACTATTCCCGGCCTTGAGAATGTGCAAATGATGCGGGCGGGGTATGCGATTGAATATGATGCGATCGTACCGACACAGCTGTGGCCGACATTGGAAACGAAAAAAATTCCGGGACTCTTCACAGCCGGACAGATTAACGGAACATCAGGCTATGAAGAAGCGGCCGGACAGGGAATTATGGCCGGTATCAATGCGGGCCGGAAAGCGCTTGGCAAAGAAGAGGTCATTCTCAGCCGCTCAGACGCTTATATCGGCGTATTGATCGACGACCTTGTGACAAAAGGAACAAACGAACCATACCGCCTGCTGACTTCGCGTGCAGAGTACAGGCTGCTCCTGCGTCACGACAATGCAGACTTGCGCCTGACCGAGATCGGCTATCAGATCGGCTTGATTTCTGAAGAAAGATATCAAAAGTTTCAAGAGAAAAAAGCGGCCATTGAAGCAGAGAAAAAACGCCTTCATTCTGTTATTATCAAACCGACAAAGGAAAATCAGGAATATATCCGTTCACTGGGCGGCAGCGAGCTCAAAGACGGCATTCGCGCGACCGACCTGATGAAGCGGCCTGAAATGAATTATGAAACCGTCACTGCTCTTGCGCCGCCTGAACAAAAAGTCGCCGGCGACGTTGCCGAACAGGTGGAAATTCAAATTAAGTATGAAGGATATATTGAAAAGTCCTTGCAGCAGGTCGAAAAACTAAAGAAAATGGAAAATAAAAAGATTCCTGACAGAATCGACTATGACGCGATCAAAGGCATTGCAACGGAAGCGCGCCAAAAATTGAAAGAGGTCAGACCGCTGTCTGTCGCACAGGCCTCACGGATTTCCGGCGTCAATCCTGCTGATATTTCCATACTGCTCGTTTATTTAGAGCAGGGACGGATTGCCAAGGTTGCGGAATAGAAAGGGTGACGGCATGAACATTGAGCAATTTACAGCCGGTTTGGAGAAGAAAGGCATTTCCCTTTCCTCCTTCCAGCTGGAGCAATTTGAGACTTATTACGAATGGCTTGTTGAATGGAACGAAAAAATGAATTTAACCTCGATTACCGAGAAAAAAGAAGTGTACTTAAAGCATTTTTACGATTCCATCGCCGCCTCTTTTTATGTTGATTTCAAAAAGATGAACACTCTCTGTGATGTTGGAGCGGGTGCCGGATTTCCAAGCCTTCCGATTAAAATCTGCTTTCCTCACCTTCACGTCACAATCGTTGACTCACTGAACAAACGGATTCACTTTTTGAATCAGCTGTCAGACGCTTTGAAGCTGGAAAACACAGCTTTTTACCATGACCGCGCGGAAACATTCGGAAGATCGAAAGACCACAGAGAAAGCTATGACGTTGTGACGGCACGCGCTGTCGCCCGCCTTTCGGTTCTCAGCGAGCTCTGCCTTCCGCTTGTGAAAAAAGACGGTTTATTCGTAGCATTAAAAGCCGCTTCGGCTGATGAAGAAATTGAAACGGGCAAAAAAGCCATCAAAACGCTTGGAGGCAAAATTGAAACCGTACATTCTTTTCAGCTGCCAATAGAAGAAAGCGAAAGAAACATCATTGTCATCAAAAAACAATCGCAGACACCGAAGAAATTTCCAAGAAAGCCTGGAACACCTAATAAATCTCCTATTGAAGGTTAAATTATTCGTTTTCTTCAAATTTCGTGATGTCACAGAAGGAAAATTCATGAGAAAATAGAATTATAAAAATGGCAGTGTTTAAAGGTGGTGTAGGTACATGAAGCATTCATTCTCTCGTCTCTTCGGACTTGGCGACAAGGAAGAAGAAGCAGAGATTGCTGAACATGATACGAATAAAGAAGAAATTCAAGAGATTCCAGTAGGCGATATAATTCCTAACCGTTTTCAGCCGCGCACCATTTTCTCAGAAGAAAAAATTAAAGAATTAGCTGCAACCATTCATACACACGGCATTATCCAGCCGATTGTCGTCAGAAAAACAGAGCGGGAAGGCCAATATGAACTCATAGCCGGAGAGCGGCGCTGGCGGGCGGTTCAAACGCTCGATTGGGAGAAGGTTCCCGCTATTATTAAGGATTTTTCAGATACAGAGACCGCTTCTGTCGCTCTTATCGAAAACCTTCAGAGGGAAGAATTATCTTCGATTGAAGAGGCGCATGCTTATGCAAGGCTTTTAGAGCTTCACGATTTGACGCAGGAAGCCCTTGCACAAAGGCTTGGAAAGGGCCAGTCAACAATCGCCAATAAGCTCAGACTGTTAAAGCTTCCGGAAGAGGTGCAGGAAGCGATCTTGAAAAAAGAAATTTCAGAGCGCCACGCAAGAGCGCTCATACCGTTGAAACAGCCCGACCTTCAGGTCAAGCTGCTGCATGAAGTCATTGAAAAGAGTTTAAATGTAAAACAAACCGAAGACCGTGTCGTCAAAATGCTTGAGCAGGATAAACGCAAGCCTAAACCAAAGAGAAAAGCGTACAGCAGGGACGCGAGAATCGCGATGAATACGATTCGCCAGTCCTTATCAATGGTGGAAGACAGCGGCGTCAAACTGAATACGGAAGAAGAGGAATTTGAAGAATATATTCAGTTTACGATTCGAATACCGAAATAAAAGCTCCCTATAGAGCTTTTATTTTTTTAGGCAAAATATCTATGGGGGAGCGTCTATGGAATATTATCGACAATATCATTCATTGCTTTTTTCGATTGCTTACCGTATGCTCGGGTCTTTTCAAGATGCAGAGGACATCATCCAAGAATTGTTCGCAGACCTTCAGGAAAAAGATATCGGTCAAATTGACCATATTCAAGCATATTTAACGAAATCAATCACAAACCGCTGCATAAATGAACTGCAGTCTGCCCGCAAGAAGCGGGAGGTATATATCGGGGAATGGCTTCCGGAACCGCAGGTGGCGCTTTCAGCTCAAATCCCGGCTGAGTACGTTGAAGAGAAAGAAAAGGTATCCTATGCTTTTCTGGTAGTTATGAGCCGATTAAATCCTGTAGAAAGAGCCGTTTTGATGTTTAGAGAAGTATTTGGATATCATTACAAGGAAATTTCGTCCATTATCGGGAAGTCGGAAGCGAACTGTCGTCAAATCCACAGCCGGCTGAAACAGAAATTAAACGAGGATATTTCGGTATTTTCACAGCCGGTTGAAGAACAGCAATTGGCCCAGCTGTTTATCGAATCAGCGAAAACAGGTAATTTTGAGGAGTTTTCCAAGAAATTGATTGAAGATGCCGTATTGTATACAGATGGCGGCGGAAAAGTGCGCAGCGCTTTGAGACCGATCTATGGAAAGAGCCGCATTTATGCGTTTTTTACGGGAGTTGTTTCAAAGGGAAGCTTTTCCGGCCGCTTTATGCCAGTCGATATCAACGACCAAAAGGGCGTTTTGATCATGAAAAACAACCGCCCGGCTTACGCGGTTTGCTTTGCTTGGAATCCGGAAGGCGATTCCGTCAAAAATGTGTTTATCGTGTCAAATCCCGATAAACTGAAGCACATTAAAATATAACGTTTTTTGTCACAAACTCCGTTTCTCTCTTGTTATATAAGTGAAACACTTAAAGGAGGAATAGACATGGAAACGAGATTTCTAATGGAAAAAGTAAATCCTGAGGGATACAGAGGAATGCTGGAGCTTGAAAAAGCGCAGGCTTCTTCTGGCATTGACCCCATTTTAAAGGAACTGATCAAAATCCGGGCTTCACAGCTGAACGGATGTGCTTTCTGCTTAAATATGCATACGAAGGATGCAAGACAGAACGGGGAAACGGAACAGCGGATATATGCGCTCAATGCGTGGCGGGAAGCGCCTTTTTTCACGGAAAAAGAGCGGGCTGTATTGGCGCTGACTGAAGCCGTTACGCGAATCGGCGAGCACGGGTTGCCGGATGAAATATACAACGAAGTCAGGACCCATTTTACAGAAGCTGAAACAGCCGAACTGATCATGGCAGCTGTCACAATAAATGCCTGGAACAGGATTGCCATCGCCACCCGGAAAATGCCCGCAGCAGATTGATTGAAATCCCCCCAACACAGGGGGGATTTTTTATACTGATATAAAATTAAAACTATCTTTCACTTTATTTGAGCGTTTCTTCTCTTTTTTCTAAGATAAAAAAACTGTTTCTTTTTGTCGAAAAATAAACAAAACAGATCTCTTTCAAAAAACAAAAACTCAAAAAAAGCAAACAGCCGATTCTTTTTTTGTTAAAATAGAGAAATGAGAGAAACTTGTTCAATGTGAAAGTAGGTGACATTGTGGGGAAAATTATTGCGATCACAAACCAAAAAGGTGGCGTTGGTAAAACGACAACCTCTGTTAACCTGGGAGCTTGCTTAGCTTACATCGGGAAAAGGGTTTTGTTAGTCGACATAGACCCGCAAGGAAACGCAACAAGCGGTATCGGCGTTGAAAAGGCTGATGTTGATCAATGTGTGTACGATATATTAGTAGATGATGCAGATGTGAAAGATGTCATCAAAACAACATCCGTAGAAAACTTGGATGTCATTCCTGCAACGATCCAGCTTGCGGGGGCGGAAATTGAACTTGTTCCGACCATCTCCCGAGAAGTCCGGCTGAAAAGGGCTTTGGAATCGGTCAAACAAAACTATGATTTCATGATTATTGACTGCCCGCCGTCATTAGGGCTGCTTACAATCAATGCGCTTACGGCTTCCGATTCCGTCGTGATTCCGGTCCAGTGCGAGTATTATGCGCTGGAAGGGCTGAGCCAGCTGCTCAACTCTGTCCGGCTCGTGCAAAAACATTTAAATACGGATCTGATGATCGACGGCGTATTGCTGACAATGCTTGATGCAAGAACGAATTTAGGCATACAGGTCATCGAAGAAGTGAAAAAGTACTTCCGCGATAAAGTATACAAAACGGTTATCCCCCGGAATGTCCGGCTCAGTGAAGCGCCGAGTCATGGAAAGCCGATCATTTTATATGATCCCCGTTCCAGAGGAGCGGAAGTCTATTTAGAATTAGCAAAGGAAGTGGCTGCGAATGCCTAAAGGTCTCGGAAAAGGGATTAATGCATTGTTTTCAAATGTTGATTTATCCGAAGAAACGGTTGAGGAAATCAAGCTGCAAGACTTGCGGCCCAACCCTTATCAGCCAAGAAAAACGTTTGATGACCAATCGTTAAAAGATTTGAAGGAGTCCATTTTGCAGCACGGTGTTTTGCAGCCCATCATCGTCAGAAAGTCAATTAAAGGCTATGACATTGTGGCCGGAGAACGCCGTTTCCGGGCTGCTGAAAAGGCCGGATTGGAAACCATTCCTGCGATTGTGCGCGAGCTGTCGGAATCCCTGATGATGGAGATTGCCCTATTGGAAAATCTTCAACGAGAAGACCTGTCTCCGCTTGAAGAAGCAAAAGCCTATGAATCTTTGCTCAAACATCTCGATATGACCCAGGAACAGCTGGCGAAAAGGCTTGGAAAAAGCAGGCCTCACATCGCCAACCACTTGCGGCTGCTGACACTTCCTGAAGACGTTCAAAAGTTAATCGACAACGGCACGTTATCGATGGGCCATGGCCGAACATTGCTTGGATTGAAAAACAAGAAAAAGCTTGAGCCGCTTGTTCAAAAGGTCGTGTCCGAACAGTTGAACGTCCGCCAGTTGGAAAAGTTAATTCAACAGTTGAACGCTGATGTTCCACGTGAAACAAAGAAGCCGAAACAAGTCAAAGATGCAGTGATCAAGGAACGGGAATCGTATTTGCGAAACTATTTTGGAACACCGGTGACCATTAAAAAGCAAAAGAAAAAAGGCAGGATCGAAATCGAATTCTACTCAAATGAAGACTTGGAGCGTATTCTCGAATTATTGGCTCAAGAAGACGCATAAGCTTAAAAACCATCTGATCATGTACAGATGGTTTTTTTATGACATTCTTCCGGTCATTCTTTCAATTGGTGACACATGGCGCCGCTGCGATCCGGTCTTTTCCAGATGCGACAGCCCGTCCGCAAGCACATTTGCCATGCTCATGACAAGATTGAGCCTTGTATTTTGCAGGACAAAATACTCCATAAAACCGCTGACATTGACAATTCCGTTAATATGCACGTGGCCGACTTCCGGCAAACTTTTCTGAACGCCTGCTCCCGGCTTCAAAGGCCCTTTGCCGATTTGGAAAGACCCCACGCTTTTGGTTCGTCCAAGACAGGCGTCGATCGCGATCATAAAAGGATTTTGATGCTGCTGATGAATATGATCAAGCTTTTCATTTAAGTTCACGGCGTGAACCGGGTCGGCAAGCGTTCCATAGACATGAAAACGTGTCAGCTGCTTTGCGGAGAGTTTCATTCCTACGAGGGGACCGAGCGAATCTCCGGTCGAGCGGTCTGTACCGATGCAAACGATCACGATGGGCCGGTCTCCGGCTTCCTTTAAATAGACGGAAAGGACTTTCTCTATTTGTTTAACAGCTAGCGGATCCGTATGAGAAATATATTCATTCATTGGTTCTTGAGAAAAAATTCCGCCTTTTCGATTCATAGGCTTCACATCCTTGTCATCATGGTAACAGCAGTGCCTTGGTGTGTTTTTTGAGTATGTATGGTTGTTTACAGTATATCCAGCTGTCTCTTTTTTTATGCTTTGGATGAGTCGATTTGGTCAGCCGGAAAAAATACTTTACTAAGAGAGGATACGATATTCTATTTTGTTATATTAATATAATTTATTCATTTGTAAGAGAAAAGTCGAAAAGGGTTTCATGAATTTTTATAGAGGACCGGCAATATAGTGTCATGAGCGGAGAAACAAGCTTAAAAACTATATTGTTGGGGTGAGCAAATCGTGTGGAGAGCCGGGATGAAGTGGATGCTTCTTATTTTAGGAAGCTTAATAGGTGCGGGATATGCATCCGGCCAGGAAATATGGCAGTTTTTTGGTGATGAAAGCGGACTGGCTATCCTGTTGTTTACGATCATGTTCAGCCTGTCAACCTATATTGTGATGAAGATCAGCTATGAACAAAAATCAGAGCATTTTCTGCCTGTGCTCGAAACATTAATCGGTCCGATGCTGGCTAAAGTATACGATGTGCTGATCATCCTGTATTTGTTTACGACGACGATTGTGATGATTGCAGGAGGCGGGGTAACGCTGCAAATCTTTCATATCCCGTTTTGGACTGGCGTCATCTTGTTTTGTTTATGCACAGGGTTGTTGTTTTTGTGGGGGCTCAATGGCATATTGTCCGTTAATAGCTACTTAATCCCGATTTTGGTGGCGGGGCTGCTGTATGCGCTGATTTCTTTTCAAACAGCTCATCATCAGCCGTGGCTGCTCAACTTGACTCATCAATACAACTGGCCTGCCGGCATCGCATTCACTTCCCTGAACATATTATCTGTTGTCGCTGTATTATCTGCGGTCGGCAAAGAGATGAAGGGGGTCGGAGAAGCAAAGATTGCCAGCATATTAAGCGGCCTGGTGTTTGGGGCTATTTCATACATGTACAATGAGACCCTTGTAGAGCTTGCCGGTGAACTGGCCCATTATGAAATTCCTTTATTCGCGGTTTTGGAGGGCGCGCCTTTTCCGATTTTTATTTTTATGACGGCTGTACTTTGCGTCGCAATCTATACGACGACGATCTCGAGCATTCTCGGTCTGTCCAGCCGTTTTCTGTCCTTTGTGAACTGGCCGAGATGGGTGATCGTCATCCTGCTTCTCTCGATCATGGCTCCTTTTACGTCAATCGGATTTTCAAATTTAATCGCTTTTTTATATCCAATTTACGGATTATTGAATTTATATTTATTGGTAAATATTTTACTATATCCGATTTTGAGTAAATGGAAATAAATACAGTTAAGATTGTGAAGAATTGCCCTTTCACCGTGGTTTTTTGTACAATAAGGTCACAACAAGGAAGCAAAGAGGTGAACGATGTTGGCCGATAAAGAATTTGGCCTGAATGACGTGGTCGAAATGAAAAAGCCGCATCCCTGCGGGACAAACCGCTGGAAGATCATTCGGATGGGAATGGATATCCGGATCAAGTGCGAGGGCTGTTCACACAGCGTCATGATCCCGCGCAAAGAGTTTCAAAGAAAGCTGAAAAAGATATTAGTTAAGCATGAGGAGTCCGAAAGTTAATCTTGGCGGACCTCCTTATGCTTTTTTTCTGTCTCAATGAAAAATGAATTTTCATCTAGTTTGTATGATTGAAAAGCAAGTTTTGTCAGCTTGTCTTTTATTGTAATCATCCTTATAATTGTTGCAGGTTTAACATTTACGACTACACACGGATGTTCATTATAGAGGAGATGAAACAATGGCTTTAACAGCTGGGATTGTTGGTTTGCCTAACGTTGGGAAATCAACCTTATTTAATGCAATTACTCAGGCCGGGGCAGAATCGGCCAACTACCCGTTTTGTACGATTGATCCAAACGTCGGGATCGTAGAGGTGCCTGATGAGCGTCTGCAAAAGCTGACAGAACTCGTCAATCCGAAGAAAACCGTTCCTACCGCATTTGAATTCACCGATATCGCAGGCATTGTAAAAGGAGCATCAAAAGGAGAAGGGCTCGGAAACAAGTTCCTGTCCCACATCCGCCAAGTAGATGCGATCTGCCATGTTGTCCGCTGTTTTGCCGATGACAATATCACACACGTGTCCGGGAAAGTAGATCCGATTTCGGATATCGAGACGATTAACCTTGAGCTGATACTGGCTGACCTTGAAACCGTGGAAAAGCGGATCGGGCGGGTCGGAAAGATGGCCAAGCAAAAAGATAAAGAAGCCGTGTTTGAATTTGAGATTTTGACAAAGTTAAAAGAGGCGTTTGAACAGGAAAAGCCGGCCCGCTCTGTCGAGTTCTCCGAAGAGCAGCAAAAGGTGTTGAAGCAGCTTCATCTGCTGACGACAAAACCTGTCTTATATGTAGCTAATGTCAGCGAAGATGAAGTGGCTGATCCTTCAGGTAACGAGTACGTTCAGAAGGTCCGGGAATTTGCAGCTGCTGAAAATGCGGAAGTCATCGTCGTCTGCGCAAAGATTGAGTCCGAAATTGCAGAGCTTGAAGGCGAAGAGAAGGCGATGTTCCTTGAAGAACTCGGCATTGAAGAATCCGGTCTCGATCAGCTGATTAAAGCGTCCTACTCCCTCCTCGGACTTGCTACTTATTTTACAGCGGGAGAACAGGAAGTCAGAGCTTGGACATTTAAAAAAGGAATGAAAGCCCCTGAATGTGCGGGCATCATCCATACGGACTTTGAACGCGGATTTATCCGTGCGGAAACGGTCGCCTACGACGATCTGCTTGAAGCGGGAAGCATGACCGCAGCAAAAGAGGCCGGAAAAGTCCGCCTTGAAGGGAAAGAATACATTGTTAAAGACGGCGATGTCATTCATTTCCGTTTCAATGTATAACGCAGTTGAAATAGGACAAGAGCTTTGATATAATATAAAATTGTGAGTAATAGGATTATTGCTCCTTGCCCAATATAATGGGCCGCTTAGTCCAAAAGGAGGTGCAAATACAAATGAGAAAGTACGAAATCATGTACATCATCCGCCCAGACGTTGATGAAGAGTCTAAAAAGGCTGTTGTTGAGCGTTTTAACAACATTTTAACAACTAACGGTGCGGAGATCACTGAAACAAAAGATTGGGGAAAACGCCGTCTTGCATACGAAATCAACGATTTCCGCGACGGATTCTACCAAATCTTAAACGTTCAAGCTGGAGCTGAAGCAGTTCAAGAATTTGACCGTTTAGCTAAAATCAGTGACGACATCATTCGCCACATCGTGGTTAAAGAAGAAGAATAAACAGAATTGAATTATATACTCTAAAGCAAAAGGATGGTCTCTCAATATGCTTAACCGAGTTGTTTTAGTCGGCAGACTGACAAAGGACCCAGAGCTTCGTTATACTCCTAGCGGTGCAGCTGTTGCCACCTTTACGCTTGCTGTCAATCGTACGTTTACGAATCAGCAGGGTGAACGTGAAGCTGATTTCATCAACTGTGTTGTCTGGAGAAGACAAGCCGAAAACGTTGCAAATTTCCTTAAAAAAGGAAGTCTTGCGGGTGTAGATGGACGTTTGCAAACGCGCAGCTATGAAAATCAGCAGGGACAGCGTGTATACGTCACGGAAGTTCAAGCTGAAAGTGTTCAATTTCTGGAGCCTAAAGGCGGCGGTTCTGGTTCCGGCGGTTACAGCGGAGGCCAGGGAGGCCAACACTTTGGCGGCGGACAAAATGAACCGGCTCCATTCGGCGGCAGTCAAAACAATCAGAATCGCAATCAAGGCAACAGCTTCAATGACGATCCATTCGCAAATGATGGAAAGCCGATTGACATCTCTGATGACGACTTGCCATTTTAATGGATGACGGACGAATAAAATAAAACCAGAACAGAAAGGAGGGAAATAACGATGGCAGGAGGACGCAGAGGCGGTCGTGCGAAACGCCGTAAAGTGTGTTATTTCACTTCCAACGGCATTACGCACATCGACTACAAAGATGTAGATCTTCTTAGAAAATTTATCTCTGAGCGCGGTAAAATCTTACCACGCCGTGTAACAGGAACAAGCGCGAAATACCAACGTAAATTGACTGTTGCAATCAAACGCGCTCGTCAAATGGCTTTACTTCCATACGTAGCAGGCGAGTAAGCCGATAAAAGGAACAAGACCCAATGCGGTCTTGTTCTTTTTTTATTTATCAAAAGCCGGGTCGTTTCCTTCAGCATTCAGGTTTTCTGCTTGCCAATACGAATTCGCTTTATATCGCCGAGGACTGCGAGGTAGAACACGAGCCCGAGCAGTAATACAAATCCGGCTACTAAAAAGCTGAGCGTAAATGAACCGGTCACATCGACCAGATAGCCCGTTAATGAAACCGCGATAATCCCTCCGAATAAGTTATTTGCCAAATTGACCATTGAACTGAGCAGAGAGATGGAACCAACCGGTGCAATATCGGCTGATATCGACCAGCCGATAGGCGCGGTCGCAGATATTCCGGCTAAGCCGACGGAAATGCAAATGATCGCAATCGTGATGTTGTGCGTGAAAACAGCTCCCAGAAAGGCAAATCCAAGGCTCATGCCGATTACGATAATGGTCTGGTATACCTTTGTATTCGAATGCCCCTTTTGAATTAAAAAATCGACGAGCCATCCGCCCACAACGATTCCGGAAACCGTCGATATCAGCCAGGGAACCGCTGTAAACAGCCCTGAGGACATAATGTCCATTCCGTATGTTTCTTTAAAGAAGGTCGGCAGCCAGGTTAAGAGCAGGTTGAATGTATAGCCGTAACCCGTAAATCCGATCATCAGCCCCCATACTTTACGGTTTGTCAGCATCGCTTTTAAAGCAATAAGCGTCCGTTCCGAGATATCTTCCTCTGATACGGCATTATGCTTTTGAATATAATGGAGCTCTTCCTTTGAGATTCGTTTGTGCCGATCGGGCTGTTCATAATACAACCAGAAAAATACGGTGAACAGTACATTAATGATTCCGATCGTTAAAAAAGCGGCTCGCCAGTCGAATGTCGTAACTAAAAAGGCTACGAGAGGCGCGCCGATGACATTCGCGAACTTGGCTGCCGAGTCAAACAAGGAATTGGCAAGGCCGCGCTCATTAGGCGGAAACCATAAGGCCGTTGCTTTGGATGCGGCAGGAAAAGCTGAAGCACTCGTCAGCCCGATTAAAAATCTGACAATATAAAGAAGCAGTTTTCCCTGTAAAAAAGCCAATATAATGGTTAGAAAACTCCACAAGGTCATTCCGACCCTTGTCACCCAGGCAACGCCGTACTTATCCAAGAGACTCCCCACCGGAATCTGCATCAGCGTGTATGAGTAGGTATAGATGGAAAAGACGATGCCTAATTGGGTTGCCGTCAATTGAAAGGAATCCTGTATCGCAGGAGCTGCGACTGAAATGGCAACACGGTCAAAGTAATTTAAAATGATCATGCTGCTTAATAAAGAAGAAATATACCATCTTGTATGCCCCGGCCGTTTTTCCAGCTCTTGCGCCATGTTGAAACCCCCTCTAATCCTTAGATTGGACTCTTTTCAAAATTACATTCTTAATTTCTTCGTGTTTATTTCCACGGGAGTGCGGGGAGTAAACGGCCGCGGCAAAAAAAACCATATAGACATTTTGATACAGGTTTGCTAAAGTGAAACATGTTAAAAACAGATGGCTTCTATGAGAGTTAGAAGCAAATGATCACGAACGAGGTGTTGAATCTTTGAATGTTAAACAATTAAATAGCGAATGGTTTTCTAATGTACGGGGGGATATCCTTTCGGGTATCGTCGTAGCGCTTGCTCTCATTCCTGAAGCCATAGCGTTCTCCATCATTGCGGGTGTAGACCCGATGGTAGGTTTGTACGCATCTTTTTGTATCGCCGTTGTCATTTCCTTTACGGGCGGCCGTCCGGCGATGATATCAGCCGCGACCGGGGCGATGGCTCTTTTGATGGGAACTTTGGTCAGAGATCACGGGCTTGATTATTTATTTGCTGCTACGATTTTAACGGGAATCATCCAATTAATATTTGGGGTGCTGAAGATTGCGCGCTTTATGAAATTTATTCCGCGGTCGGTTATGGTAGGTTTCGTAAATGCGCTGGCCATTTTAATCTTTATGGCGCAGGTTCCTCATTTTGTTGGAGTTTCGAATATGACGTATGTTGTGGCCGGTATTACGTTGTTGATTATCTATGTTCTTCCCCGCTTTACAAAAGCCGTTCCATCTGCACTTGTTGCCATTATTGCGATGACTGTATTTGCCATTTTCGGTCATTTTGATCTGCGCACTGTCGGTGATTTGGGAGAAATGAAGCAATCATTGCCTGCCTTTATGATTCCCAATATTCCTTTCAATTTTGAGACATTGGCCATTATTTTTCCAACAGCCTTTGCGCTTTCCATCGTTGGCTTGCTTGAGTCATTATTAACCTCTTCTATTGTTGATGATATGACGGATACGGAAAGCGACAAAAACAGGGAAAGCCGCGGACAGGGCATCGCCAACATTGTCGCCGGTTTTTTCGGAGGCATGGCGGGATGCGCGATGATCGGCCAGTCTGTGATCAATGTAAAATCAGGAGGAAGAGGCCGCTTGTCCACCTTTGTTGCCGGTGTCTTCTTAATGTTTTTAATCATGGTGCTGGGCGACTGGGTCGTACAAATTCCGATGGCAGCTTTGGCTGGCGTGATGATTATGGTATCGATCGGGACGTTTGACTGGTCTTCGTTTAGCATGTTAAGAAAGGTGCCGCTGACGGATTCCATTGTCATGATTGTAACCGTCGTTACCGTTGTGGCCACCCACGATTTATCAAAAGGGGTTTTCGCCGGCGTGATTTTAAGCGCAATCTTCTTCGTAGCGAAAATCTCCAAACTAAAAATTGAAGAAAAGTCAGAAGAAAACGCGGTCAAGTACATCATCAAAGGACAAGTTTTCTTTGCATCGGTTCAAGATTTCGTAAACTCCTTTAAAACGGGAGAGCAAACGAAAAAGGTCATTCTTGATTTTTCTGAGGCCCATATATGGGATGATTCCGCTGTGGCGGCTATCGATAAAGTCGTTTTGAAAATGAAAGAGCAAGGAATAGATGTTGACTTGATTGGATTAAATGAATCCAGCTGGAAGCTGGTCGAAAAATTAGCAACCTATGATCAACCTCATCGTTCAGTGTCAAATCACTAAGAAACGGGTGATGAAGGGTGTATAGACATATACTGCTGGCTGCTGACGGTTCCAAGCATTCTGAAAGAGCTGCCGATCATGCGATTCATCTGGCTTCCATGTCAAACGAAGCGGTCGTCGACATGATTTATGTATTGGATTATGCGAGAGCAAAACATGAAGTCCTGCATAGCGAAAACCGTACAGAACTCGAACGCGAACGGCGCAGCAGGCTGCTGTCGATAGAAAATAAATTAAAACAGGCGGCCGTTCCCTATCAAATGACGATGCAGCACGGGGATCCGGGCCCGGCCATTGTATCGTACGCCAACCATCATGATGTTGATATCGTGATTATCGGAAGCAGGGGGCTGAACACTTTGCAGGAAATGGTGCTCGGAAGTGTCAGCCATAAAGTGGCGAAAAGAGTGAAGTGTCCGGTTTTAATCGTAAAATAGCAAAAAACAGAGCCAGTGAGGATTCTATCCTCGCTGGCTTTTTTATCTCATCGATATCGCTTTTTGCGCATGCATGGCGTCGCCTTTTAGCAGGTCGACGAGGTTATAGGCGGGATATAAGCCTCTTTGGTACATAAAATAAAAAACTTGTTCATGCAACTTAATGGCCGCATTGATTTGTTTAACAAGCACTCTCCTGAGCTCGGGCGTCGCCGTTTCCGTGATCGCAATCGCATAGTTTCGAACGGTCGTTTTCGCCAGCACCAACAGATCACCCGCATCAAAATACAAGTCAGCCCGTTCATCCTCCCGCTGAAATGCTGGAGCTTTTGGCAAAAAGGGAAGAAGCTCTCTTAAATTTTGCTCCAATGCTTTTGCTGACACGCTGTAAAGCTGTCTTAACTGAGGGTCGCTGATTTTCTTCATGCTTTTCTTGATCTTCACCAATCCGACAGACTGTGCCGCGATTAGTTCATGCAACTCCAACGTTTCATGCCAAGCCAATGTTTTTGTTGTCATTCATATTCTCCTTTATTGCTTTTTCTTAGTCAGCATATGCCCATTACCGTCTAAAGGTTAAGAAGAATCTGAGGGACGTTTTAGACCGTTTTGGAAAGGGGAAGTCAAATAATACGGGATTTTTGCATCTAAGTGACAACAGTGAGAGGTGATCAATGTGTTGGATATGTTGAAGGACTTTTTTCTATTTTTGAGCGGAGGGCTTCGCGTGACGCTTCTGGTCGCAGTTTTGATTATATTGTTGCTGATCAGAAAGGCGAGAAAGAAAAATAAAGAAAAATCGGGGTTTCTCGACTGACACTGTTTCACATGGAACATTCGCTCGCTTTCAAGCCTTATGATCGTTTTACTTGCGATTTGACCTTATGTTAGAATAAAGAAACAATGAGAGAAGGCCGAGACCTGCTCATCTCATCGTCTTTATTTGAAAATGAAATTGCGACGTTAGAAAAGAGCAGTCGTCTATGCTGCTCTTTTTGATTCATGACATTTCAACATACGAGGTGAACAAGTGAAACAAACAAGAGCTTTAGTAGAAGGCGCTATCATGGTCAGTATTTTTGCCGTTTTGCTGATGATCAGCCTCTATATTCCTTTCATCGGAACCATTCTTTTATTGACGCTGCCGCTGCCTGCAATGGTTCAAACGATCAGGCACGGTCTAAAGCCGGGGATTTCGGTGGGGTTGGTCAGTTTACCCGTTTCATTGATTGCCGGTTCCTTAGGCGGACTGATGTTTGCTATTCCAGTAAGTGCCGCGGGCGTGATCATGGGCTTTTACTACAGAAGAAAAGAGCCGGCCCAAGCGATTGCTGCAGCAGCCGTTACATATATGGTTTCGTTCGTCCTGCTGCTTATCATCAGCGTTCAGTTTCTTGGATTAAACTTAATAGAGACGGCCAATCAAGCATATAATGAAACATTCAAAACCTTTGAATCGAGTATCAAACAGTTTGGAAATGATAAAGAAGTGGCTAAGCAGATTGAATTGTTAAATGAGCAATTCAAACAGGCGCAATATTTATATCCAACGGCCATTGTGATATTTTCCGGAATCACTGCGTTTTTGAATCATCTGCTCGCAAAGCCGGTGCTTCGGCGCATCATACAAATACCGTCTCTGAAACCGTTCAGGGATATGAGACTTCCGCAAAGCATTATTTGGATCTATTTGTTGACGATTCTTCTGTCGCTGGCTCCCGTTGAAGAGGGCAGTGTATATTACTCTGTTCTGTTAAATGCGAGTCTCATCATGGGCTTTGTCTTGGTCATCCAAGGGTTTTCATTTGTGTTTTACTTTTGCCATGCCAAGAAACTGCCAACTGTCCTGCCGGTTCTTTTTTTAATTATCGGGTTGTTTTCGCCCCTGCTGTACCTTGTTCGCATCTTAGGTATAATTGATATAGGCTTTAACTTGAGAGAAAGAGTGAAAAAATCGTAGCCGCGATGTTCTCCAATGGTGAGGAGTTGATTTGAGTGCCAAGTTTTTATGAAAAACCGTTATTTCGATATCCCATATATTCTTTAATCGTCGTCACAATCATTTCTGTCCTCATCAACATTTATTTTAATTGGGTGGCAGGGGCGGCCGGCGTTCTGATTCTGGGTGTCATTTTGTACTTTTTGAAGCGGGCCGACTCCCAAATCAGAAAAGAGCTGGACGATTATATATCGACGCTGTCTTATCGTCTGAAAAAAGTCGGAGAAGAGGCGCTGCTTGAAATGCCGATCGGGATCATGCTGTTTAACGATCAGTACTATATCGAGTGGGCCAATCCTTTTATGGCGTCATGCTTTAATGAAAATACGCTCGTCGGCCGGTCGCTTTATGATACTTGTGAATCTGTCGTCCCTTTGATTAAGCAGGAAGTGGACACAGAAACGATTACGCTGAATGAGCGGAAATTTAATGTGGTCATCAAACGGGAAGAAAAGCTGCTTTATTTCTTTGATGTCACAGAGCAGACGCAGATTGAAAAACAATACGAAAATGAAAGAACGGTTCTTGCCTACATCTTTCTCGATAATTACGACGATGTGACGCAAGGGCTTGATGACCAGACCAGAAGCTCGATAAACAGTGAAGTAACATCGCTTTTGAACCAGTGGGCCCAAGAGTACGGCATTTTCTTAAAACGGGTTTCCTCTGAGCGGTTCATCGGCGTATTAAACGAACATATTTTAAGCGAGCTAGAAGCATCAAAGTTTTCGATTCTTGATGAAGTTCGGGAGAAGACATCCGTTCATACCATTTCCTTGACGTTAAGCATCGGAATCGGTGCATCTGTTGCCTCGTTGAAAGAGCTCGGCGATTTGGCGCAATCCAGCCTTGACTTGGCGCTGGGACGCGGAGGAGATCAGGTGGCAATCAAGCAGCCGAACGGGAAAGTGAAGTTTTACGGCGGTAAGACGAATCCTATGGAAAAACGGACGCGCGTCAGAGCCCGGGTCATTTCACACGCGCTCAAGGAGATTGTCTCTGAAAGCAGCAATGTGATAATCATGGGTCATAAGTTTCCCGATATGGATTCGATCGGATCAGCCATCGGGATTTTGAAGGTCGCACAGGCAAACGGCAAAGACGGCTTTGTCGTGATCGACTCCAATCAGATCGGTTCAAGTGTTCAAAGACTGATCGGGGAGATTAAAAAATACGAAGAACTGTGGTCCAGGTTTATTACGCCGGAAGAGGCGCTTGAGATCGCAAAAGACGACACGCTGCTCGTGATCGTTGATACGCATAAGCCTTCTTTTGTCATTGAAGAAAGGCTGGTCAATAAAATTGAAAATATCGTCGTTATCGATCATCATAGAAGAGGGGAAGAGTTTATTAAAGACCCGCTGCTTGTCTATATGGAGCCGTACGCTTCATCTACAGCGGAGCTTGTGACAGAGCTGCTCGAATACCAGCCGAAGCGCTTAAAAATCAACATGATCGAAGCAACAGCTCTTTTGGCCGGGATTATTGTCGATACGAAGAGCTTCTCGCTGCGCACCGGCTCCCGTACGTTCGATGCGGCGTCTTATCTGCGCGCAAAAGGCGCTGACACTGTATTGGTGCAAAAGTTTTTAAAAGAAACGGCCGATCATTATATTAAAAGGGCGAAGCTTATCCAGCATACCGTTTTTTATCAAAACGGCATCGCCATTGCATCGCTGCCGGACGATGAGGCGGACGAATACTTTGACCAGGTTATCATTGCACAAGCCGCGGATTCTCTTCTGTCTATGAGCGATGTCGAAGCGTCATTTGCTGTGGCGAGAAGAGACGAGAACACGGTATGTATCAGCGCAAGATCGCTCGGCGAAGTAAATGTTCAAATCATTATGGAAGCGCTCGAGGGCGGCGGTCATTTAACCAATGCTGCGACACAGCTGACCGATATCACGGTTGAAGAAACGCTCCGCCGACTGAAAGAAGCGATTGACGAGTATTTCGAAGGAGGCATTCAGAAATGAAGGTAATTTTCTTACAGGATGTTAAAGGCAAAGGGAAAAAAGGCGAAGTGAAAAATGTAGCGGATGGATACGCGCACAACTTTTTGATCAAAAAAGGGCTGGCTGTTGAAGCGACATCCGCCAATATCAGCGCGCTTGAAGGTCAGAAGAAAAAAGAGAAGAAAGAAGCGGCTGAAGAACTGAAATCTGCGAAAGAGCTGAAAAAACAGCTTGAGGAGATTACGGTGGAGCTTTCAGCCAAGTCCGGAGAAGGCGGCCGTTTATTCGGCTCCGTGACAAGCAAACAAATTGCAGATGCGCTGCAAAAAGGCCATCAGTTAAAAGTCGACAAACGCAAAATCGAATTAAACGATGCGATTCGCTCATTGGGATATACGAATGTTCCCGTGAAGCTCCATCCGGAAGTACAAGCAACACTGAAAGTTCACGTGAAAGAGCAATCATAAAGTAACAAAGCCCCTTCCTCAGAAGGGGCTTATCTTTTATTCCGTACGTTTTCTCATTTCATTCGCCAAGAATTCGACGTCTGTACCGATGATCACCTGCACCTCGTGCTGATTGAGCTTGACGAATCCCTTCGCTCCCATGGATTTCATCGCGCTTTCATCCAGCTTGGAAGCATCGCGGACCTTGAGGCGGAGGCGGGTCACGCAGTTGTTCAGCGTCTCGATGTTTTCTTTTCCGCCAAGCGCTTCGATGTATTTGTCCGCAAGGGTTTCGTATTTAGACGATCCTGTGTCAGGGCTGACAGCGGTGTTTTCCTGCTCATCGTCATCTTCTCGTCCAGGCGTTTTCAAATTGAGCTTCGTTATCAAGAAATAAAAGATGATGAAATAAATAATGCCGTAAACAAGACCAAGCGGAAGCAAGAGCAGCGGCTTTGTGGCGATTCCAAAGTTTAAGAGATAGTCGATCGTCCCGGCTGAAAAGGTAAAGCCGTGATGGATGCCGAGCATATTGGTCACGGTCATGGCGCTTGCGGTTAACAAGGCATGAATACCGAAGAGAAGCGGCGACAGGAACATGAATGTGAACTCAATCGGCTCTGTGATTCCGGTTAAAAATGATGTGAACGCCAATCCGATCAGCAACCCGGCCGTTGCTTTGCGGCGATGCTTTTTCGCAGCGGCAATCATCGCCAGACACGCCGCAGGAAGACCGAACATCATGATCGGGAAGAACCCTGTCATAAAGGCGCCGGCGCTTGGATCTCCGGCAAAGAACCGGTTCATGTCACCCGTTTTGCCTGCAAATTCTCCAAAGACCATCCAGACCATGTTGTTTAAGATGTGATGAAGGCCGAGCGGCAAAAGCAGCCTGTTTAAAAGACCGAATATCCCGACCCCTAATGCCCCCGCATGAATGATCCATCCTCCAATGGCGTCAATTGCCTGCTGTGCATAAATCCAGACGAAGCCGAAAATGCCTGCAAGAATGATGGAACAGAAGGCTGTCATAATCGGAACACTGCGTTTTCCGCCGAAGAAACCGAGCCAGTCAGGCAGCTTTGCATCTTTAAAGCGGTTATACATGACGGCGGCGACAACGCCTGCAATAATCCCGCCGAGAACTCCCATGTTCAGGTCCTTATTGATGGCTGCTAAGCCGCCTGTCAGGACAAAATAACCGATGGCTCCGGACAGAGCGGCGGCCCCGTGGCCATCCTTTGACAATCCGATCGCAACGCCTATCGCAAAGATAATCGGAAGTTGGTCAAGAATTGATTGTCCTGAAGCAGCGATAAACGGAATGTTTAACAGGTCTTCCCGTCCCAGTGCGAGCAGGAGGCCCGCAGCAGGAAGAACGGCAATCGGCAGCATGAGCGCGCGGCCGATATTTTGAAGAAATCCCAACATAGTTAAAACCCCTTTCGATGATATTGAATCGCTTTTTTCAAATGTCCATTTTCATGGGATAAACAGCGGCGGGCAACTTCAAGCGTTCCGTTTGTCAACGTCATAAAGATCGCTGCCTTGATGTCATTGCCGCTTTCTTTTAAAGCTTGCAGAGCCTCATCCTCCGATAACCCGGTGGTATTCATCAGAATGGTGACAGCGCGCCCGGCTAATTTTTGATTGAGCAGCCTCATATTCACCATCTCGTTTTGATAGACGCGGCCAAGCCTCACCATTGCCGCTGTTGACAGCATGTTCAAGATCATTTTCTGAGCGGTTCCTGCTTTCAGCCGCGTTGAACCGCGGATAATTTCCGGTCCTGTTTGAACCTCAATCGCGATATCGCTTAATTTGCCCGCTTCTGTATCCGCGTTGCAGCTGATCGAAACAGAAGCGGCTCCGATCTGTTTGGCATAGGATAAAGCGCCGAGGACATAAGGGGTCGAACCGCTCGCAGTGACTCCGATTAAGACGTCATCTTTCGAGAATGATTGCGCTTTCAGGTCAGCGACGATTTTTTCACGGTCATCTTCATTTTCTTCAAGAGGCATCCACATTGCGTCATATCCGCCGGCGATCAGGCCGGTCCAACGGCTCTCGTCAATAGAGAAGGTCGGCGGCAGTTCCGCGGCATCAAGAACTGCGATTCTGCCGCTTGTGCCGGCGCCTGCGGTAAACACTCTTCCGCCTTGCTCAAAACGGCTGACAATCGTCTCCGCCGCTTCAGCGATCAGGGGAAGGCAGGGCGTAATGGCGCGAGGGACTGTGTGATCCTCCTCATTCATCAAGGTGACGATATCTAAAGCATTCATTTCATCAAGTGCTGTGCTTTTGTCGTTCGTATTCTCTGTCTTCCTCATTGGTCTTTCCTCTTCATATCAATGACGAATTTATAGCGGTCGCCTCTGTAAACGGATTTGACCACTTCAAACGGTCTGCCGTCGTCCAAATAGCTCAAGCGTTCAATGAGCAGGACTGGTGCGCCTTCCTCTATGTCGAGAGGCTCGCTCTCTGCCTGAGAGGCAATCGCCGGTTCTAGTGTTTGCGCGGCCCGGTCGATCGTAAGGGAGAGCGTATTTTCGACATAGTCGTACAAAGATGCGCTCATAATGTCTTCGGTCAGGCCGTTAATGAAGTCGGCGGGCAAATAGGAGATTTCATAAGCCATCGGGATGTCATCGGCGAGGCGGATCCGTTTGACTTCATAGACGGAAGCCCCTTCACGTATCTCCAGTTTGCGCGCTGTGCTCTGGTCGCACGGGATGACGCCGAAGCCGAGCATTTTCGTGCCGGGCCTCATGCCCCTTGATTTCATGTCCTCGGAAAAGCTTGTCAATCCTTTGAGAGGCTGCTCAATTTTTGGCTCGGCAATAAATGTCCCTTTTCCCCGCTGCCGGACGAGAATGCCTTCATTGACGAGATTGTTAACCGCCTGTCGAACGGTCATCCTGCTCACCTCATATTTTTCTGCGAACTCTCTTTCAGAAGGAATGAGGTCGCCGGGTTTCAAATCTTTTGTTTCGGCAAGCTTTTTAATTTCGGTCTCAATCTGATAGTAAATCGGAATGTGGGAATCTTTTTTGATCAAAAGGCCATACCCCTTTCTTTCACGATTGATAAAGCATCGCTGTCCGCTATGATGACGACGTCTTGGTGCGTTTTTAAGACGGAAGCGGGGGTGTCTTCATTTGGTTCTTCAGTGAGCAGCTTCGCCAAGATGCCGGCTTTTTTCTCTCCTGAAACGAGCAGCAGGATCTGCTTGCTTTTCATGATCGTGGAAATGCCCATCGTTATTGCTTGCGACGGGACGGCGTCATAGGAATCAAAATAGCGGGCATTGGCTTCTTTCGTTGATTGTGTCAGTTCAACCGTATGCGTTTTCGATGAAAATGGGGTGCCCGGCTCGTTAAATCCGATGTGGCCGTTCAAGCCGAGGCCGAGCACTTGAAGATCAATGCCTCCAAGCCGCTCGATCAGCGCTTCATAGCGGCTGCATTCGGCATCCTGGTCACAAGCCATCCCGTTCGGAAGATGGGTGTGGCTGAGCGGGATGTCAATGTGATCGAAAAGCTGTTTTTTCATATAGAATGTATAGCTGTTTTCATGATCCGGGGAAACGCCGACATACTCGTCTAAGTTAACAGTATAGACGTGCTTGTAAGTCGTTTTATTACGCGCATGATCTTCCCTTAAAACCTGATATGTGCCGAGAGGCGTTCCTCCGGTTGCAAGGCCGAGAACAGGTGCAGATAAGCGATTCACTTGCTCGATGATGAATCGGGCGGCTGATTGGCTCATGTCCTGATAATCTTTAGCTTCAATGATCTTCATGGTGAAACCTCCCTTTTGCTGAAAGCAATCACGCCTTTGCAAAGCGTCATCACAACTTCATTTTTTTCATTTAAAATGATCAAATCGGCATCTTTCCCGCTCCGTATGCTGCCTTTCCGGTCATAAATATGAAGCTGTCTGGCAGGATTGACTGCTGTCATGTAGACGATATCTTCGAGTGAACATCCCGTAAAATCCATCATGTTCAGTGCAGCCTGGTTCATCTTCAAGATGCTGCCGGCAAGCGTACCATCCCGTAAAACGGCTTTATCGCCTTTTACGAACACCTCCTGTCCGCCTAATGTATAGGTTCCATTTTTCAAGCATTTTGCGCGCATGGCATCCGTAATTAAAATGATGCCTTCTTTCTGTTTTTGCTGAAATGCCAGCTTGATGACGGCAGGGTGAACATGGATGCCGTCGGCAATGACTTCAGCCTTCAGTTCATCATGCAGAAGAGCGCTACCGGCAGTCCCCGGCTCGCGGTGGTGCAGCCCCCGCATGCCGTTGAACAAATGGGTGACATGGGAGAGGCCGGCCTTAATCCCGGCTTCCATCTCTTTGAGTCCGGCGTCGGAATGGCCTGCGGATGCGATGACCCCTGTTTCCTTCAAAAAGGAAATTAGTTCCAAAGACCCTTCCAGCTCTGGCGCAAGTGTGACTAATTTAATGTTATTCCCTGAGATGCGCTGCCATTCTTTAAATAACGAAAGATCCGGCGCTATAATGTCATCCGGCGGCTGGGCGCCGCACCGCTTTTCTGAAATAAAAGGGCCCTCTAAGTGAACGCCTAATACTTCGGCTGTTCCGGGCCGTCCGCCGGCTTCCTTATACCGGTGAACGTTTGCCAGCGCATGCTCGATCGTGGCTTTATCTTGGGTCATCGTCGTCGCCAGGAAGCTTGTCGTTCCTTCTTTCGGCAGGGCTTCAGCCATTGTTTGCAAAGCCTCGGCTGTTCCGTCCATGACATCTGCGCCGTTTGCCCCGTGAATGTGGACATCGATCATGCCCGGCAGCACTTTGAAGTTCTCCGGAAATGTCAGCTGTTCTGCCGTTTGTGCGGAAGCTGGAATATCAGCCATTGGTCCGTAAGCCTCGATTTTTTCTCCATTCGTCAGAAGAAAACCGTCTTCTATCATTCCATTTTCACTGTAAATATGAAGATGTTTAAAAATATAGCGTTGAGATGGTTTGGTTTTCACAGTCAAAAGTCCTTTCTTGAAAACGTTATCATCAGTATAGAACATTACAACTCTAGTTGTCTAGACCAATAAGTGAATTATTTTTGTCAAATCTGATCATACGGCATCACGGTTTATTTGGCCGCTGGTTTGTCAGGTTATATTCCAAAAAAAAAGCCGGCTTATCTGCCGGCTTCGTTATGCTGCTTTAGCATAGATATATTGATTTCTTCCCGCACCGAGTCCTGCACCGATCAAAGCGACCAGCGCGCCGATGAACAGTAAAATCGGTCCGTTCCATGAGTGCATGTGATCGTAAAGAAAACCGACAAAGCTTGGACCAATCGCTGCCAGCAAATATCCGGCGGATTGCGACATCCCTGATAATGCCGCGGCTTGATCGGCATTTTCGCTTCTCAGCCCGATTAAAGTCAAGGCTAAACTGATGCTGGACCCTTGTCCAATTCCGATTAAAATGACCCATAGCGTCAGCATCGCTGTACTGCCTCCGTACAATAGCCCTGACATCCCCGCCAAGTATAGGATGCCGAGGGCGAGCACGATGCTTTTCTGGTTTTGAAACCGCCCGGCGAGAACCGGAGTCAAAAATGTCGACGGGAGGCTGGCAAACTGCATCAGCGACAGCATCCAGCCGGCAAGCGACATGCTCATCCCGTGCGAGCGGAGAATTTCAGGCAGCCAGGCGATCGTGCAGTAAAACAAAAACGACTGTATGCCCATAAAGAATGTGACCTGCCAGGCAATTTTCGAGCGCCAGACCGTTTGGCCGTCTGCCTTTAAGCTGACCGTGCGGTTTCCCGTATCATGATAGCGGAGCTGGGGAACCCAGATCAAAATCGCAACAAACGCGAGGCCCGCCCAAACCATGAGCGACGCGCTCCATCCCCACGCTAAGCCGTGCGACAACGGAATGCTGATCCCTGATGCGAGCGCCGCAAAAATCGACATGGCTGTTGTATAGAAACTTGTCATAATTCCCGCTTTGTCAGGAAATTTATGTTTGATCAGGCTGGGCAGCAGCACATTGCAGATTGCGATGCCGACTCCGATCAATGCGGTTCCTGCAAATAATGTAATAGATTCTCCGTAAGAGCGCAGCAAAATTCCGATCAATAAGATGACCAATCCGACCCAGAGGGTTCTCTCATTGCCAAGCTTCTGTCCGAGCTTAGGGGCGACCGGGGACAGGACGGCGAACGATAACAGCGGCAGCGTCGTCAAGAAGCCGGCCATGCCGTTCGTCAAATCCATATCCGAGCGGATCGAACTGATCAATGGCCCGACAGCTGTAATAGCCGGTCTTAAATTAAAAGCGATAAATATGATTCCTGCAATCAAAAAGATATTGTTCAAACGGGCGCGTCGAGCGTCAATGTAATGCATGCTGTATTCTCCTTTGCTTCCAGGTGGAAAAGTGACATGAAAAAGAAACCCGGACCATCATCCAAGGTTACTATTGATCTTTCTTCTGAATTTCGGCAATTTTCGCAAGCAGGATATGCTGCGGCAAATGCATGATTTGTTCAAGAGGAAGATTTAAGGTTTCCGAAAGTTTTTGCGCCGTTTCGGCAGAAATTTGTAAAGGTTTCATAAAGTCCTCCATTTTATATTGTACCCCAGCGCGCAGAGTACGCAACAGTGAATATTGACTCCAATATATATTGTAACATCATATGACAAGTGAGTTGGAAGAAAAAGAAAAAAGCGATATAAATAAAGCGGAGGTGATCGTCTTGAAATCGACGATATCGGAGCTGAAAAAGAAATTGTATGAACAGCAGATCAGAGCAAAAGGGCTTTACACATTTGAAGAGTACAAAGATATGCGCAATGTGCTGCAAACGCTGCGGATGAAATTTGCGGCCTATGAAGAATGGGATTTGTACCAACATGCGACCGATTTGATGGTCAGCATTCCCTTGAAAAACAGTTGGAACAGCCGGGTGGATTAATTGTGGAATCTTTAAAAAAACACCTCGGCCGAGGTGTTTAATAAGACCGTTCGTCTTCTTTGTTGTCCTGCCGGTCATAGATGACAAGCTTCGCAGGACGGTTCTCTTTCGCCATCTCTTCTCCTTTTTCCACGGCCTCTGTCCTTGTATCATAAAGCTCAACAGGCGCCGTATCTTCCAGTTTCAAAAACCACCCGTCTGTCTCGGCATTTGGTGATACCGTATAAACCTTCATGAAAAACAACCTCCCGAAACTTGTTTACTGATTTGTTTCCCGTATAGATCAGGGAAGCAAACATTCCGACAGCTGTTCTCCCTTTCTATGAAAATATTTCTACAACATGCGATTCTGCAAGAGTCTATTTTTTTTCTGTAAAAATGGTAAAATAGACGTTGGGTTATTTTTAAATGGGAGGACGGTGCTTAACATGACAGATCTTCTGAATGACAGGCTGCCGCCGCAAAATATCGAAGCCGAACAGGCCGTGTTAGGTGCTGTTTTTTTAGAACCATCAGCTTTAACTTTGGCGTCAGAAGTCTTGATTCCAGATGATTTTTACAGAATGTCGCACCAAAAAATATTTAACGCCATGCTTGTTCTTGGAGACCGCGGCGAGCCTGTAGACCTGGTGACGGTGACATCAGAGCTTGCGAACACGGACCTTTTGGAAGAGGTTGGCGGCATTTCTTATTTGACGGATATTGCAAATTCTGTGCCGACTGCGGCTAATATAGAGTATTATGCAAAAATCGTGGAAGAAAAATCGATTCTCCGCCGCTTGATCCGTACAGCAACGACGATTGCCCAAGACGGATATACAAGGGAGGATGAAGTCGAAGACCTCTTAAGCGAAGCAGAAAAAACGATTATGGAAGTCGCCCAGCGCAAAAACTCCGGGGCCTTTCAAAATATTAAAGATGTTCTCGTTCAAACCTACGATAATATTGAACAGCTCCACAACAGAAAAGGGGACATCACCGGGATTCCGACAGGTTTTACCGAGCTTGACAGGATGACGGCGGGCTTTCAAAGAAACGATTTGATCATCGTAGCCGCCCGTCCGTCAGTCGGCAAAACCGCTTTTGCCTTAAACATCGCCCAAAACGTGGCGACGAAAACCGATGAAAGCGTCGCGATCTTCAGCCTTGAGATGGGCGCCGAGCAGCTGGTCATGCGGATGCTCTGTGCGGAAGGCAACATCAACGCCCAGAATCTCCGGACCGGAAACCTGACGGAAGAGGATTGGGGCAAGCTGACAATGGCGATGGGAAGCTTATCAAACAGCGGAATTTTCATCGATGACACACCGGGAATCCGCGTCAGCGAAATCCGTTCCAAGTGCAGACGTTTAAAGCAGGAGAACGGCCTCGGCATGATTTTGATCGACTACCTGCAGCTGATCCAAGGAAGCGGCAGATCAAGTGACAACCGCCAGCAGGAAGTATCGGAAATATCCCGTGCGCTGAAAGCGCTGGCGAGGGAGCTTGAAGTTCCGGTCATCGCCCTTTCACAGCTTTCCCGGGGCGTCGAACAGCGCCAGGATAAGCGTCCGATGATGTCGGACATCCGGGAATCGGGAAGTATCGAGCAGGACGCCGATATCGTTGCGTTCCTGTACCGTGATGATTACTATGACAAAGAATCTGAGAATAAAAACATCATTGAAATCATTATTGCAAAACAAAGGAACGGCCCGGTCGGGACCGTCTCACTCGCTTTTGTAAAAGAATATAATAAGTTCGTCAACCTGGAACGCCGGTTTGATGACGCGGGTGTTGCGCCTGGTGCATAAATCCCTGAGACATGTTCTCAGGGATTTTTCTTTTTTCTTGCATTGCGGTTTTTACCGATTTCAAATAAACCCGTCGCTGTTAATCCGGCCAGTCCTCCTGACCATAAACGGAGCACCAGTTCAAGGTCTGTAAAAGGATATGCTGCGGCACCGATCAGCAAACCTATCAAGAGTGAAACGAGCGGAATCAAATTTTTCGGCATTTTGACCGTCTTCTTCACCAATTCGACCAAAGCCAAAATGATCGGCGATAAAACTGATGCAAAAATTAATACCGTCTCCATCGGCATCTCCCTCCTTACTTATTGAATATTTGCGTTGTCGGTTTTTTATGTATCTTTGTCCAAGAAAAACGGTTTTTTTAAGATTTGACTTACAGACTGTCTATTAAAAAGAAAATATATGAAATTCGCTTTATAATAACGAACAAAAATGTTCAACGTTAAAATTAATGTTCGGATTTACAATTGACTTTACGGGATGACACTGATAAACTGAATGTGTTTGATATTGATATCGTTTGAAAAGGTTAACGGAGGTGCACGGATATGTCTTCAGTAGTTGTTGTAGGTACGCAGTGGGGTGACGAAGGAAAAGGCAAAATCACCGATTTCCTTTCCGAAAATGCAGAGGTAATCGCACGGTACCAAGGCGGAAATAACGCAGGACATACGATTAAATTCAACGGGGTAACGTACAAACTGCATTTGATTCCATCCGGTATTTTTTATAAGGATAAAACGTGTGTGATCGGCAACGGAATGGTTGTTGATCCGAAAGCATTGGTAACGGAGCTGGCTTATCTTCATGAGCGGAACGTCAGCACGGACAACTTGAGAATCTCCAACAGGGCCCATGTCATTCTGCCGTATCACTTAAAGCTTGATGCGGTCGAAGAAGAGCGGAAAGGGGCCAATAAAATCGGCACGACGAAAAAAGGAATCGGCCCGGCTTATATGGATAAAGCCGCTCGCGTCGGAATCCGGATCGCCGATCTGTTGGACAGGGACGTTTTCGAAGAAAAGCTCGCCCGCAATTTGGAAGAAAAAAACCGTCTGCTAGAAAAAATGTATGATGCGGAAGGATTTAAAATAGAAGACATTTTAGACGAATACTATGAGTACGGCCAGCAGATCAAACAATATGTCTGCGATACGTCCGTCGTCTTAAACGACGCACTTGATGACGGCCGCCGCGTCTTATTCGAAGGGGCGCAAGGAGTTATGCTTGATATCGACCAAGGGACATATCCGTTTGTCACGTCTTCAAACCCTGTCGCCGGCGGCGTGACGATCGGCTCAGGTGTAGGACCGACAAAAATCCAGCACGTCGTTGGTGTGTCGAAAGCTTACACAACGCGTGTCGGAGACGGTCCGTTCCCAACAGAGCTGAACAATGAGATCGGAGACCAAATCCGTGAGGTCGGCCGCGAATACGGAACAACTACAGGTCGGCCGCGCCGCGTCGGCTGGTTTGACAGCGTGGTTGTCCGCCATGCCCGCCGCGTCAGCGGAATTACCGACCTTTCATTAAATTCAATTGACGTATTGACCGGTATTGAAACATTGAAAATCTGTGTCGCTTACAAATACCGCGGCGAGATCCTGGAAGAGTTCCCGGCAAGCTTAAAAGCGCTCGCTGAATGTGAGCCTGTCTATGAAGAAATGCCGGGTTGGACCGAAGATATCACGGGCGCGAAAAGCTTGAGCGACCTGCCTGAAAATGCCCGCCATTACCTTGAGCGAGTTTCTCAGCTGACAGGCATTCCGCTTTCCATTTTCTCAGTCGGTCCTGACCGCTCTCAAACAAATGTGGTGAGAAGCGTTTATCGTCCGAACTAAATTCTAGAAGAGCCTCTGCAGTCCGCAGGGGCTTTGTTTTTCAATGACAAGGAGGGCAAACGGATGGAACGTGTCGATGTTGTATATTCATTCGCGGAAGAGAACAACATTCTGATGGTGAAAAACAAGAAAAATCAATCATGGACATTGCCGGGCGGCAAGGTGGAAGCTGGAGAATCGCTGACGGAAGCCGCGGCGAGAGAAATGAAGGAAGAAACTGGCTATGGAATTCAGCCTCTTGATATTTTAGCCGTAAATGAAGCGGTGATCAGCAGCGAGCATGTATATTTCATCGTCTTTAGAGCACGGATCACCGACCGTCCGGATGCCATCACGTTTGACGAGAACATTGTTGAAGCCAAGTGGGTGCCGCTTCATGAAGCTGACCGGCTGTTGTCTGTATTCCATCCGAATGGAATCATGCACTGGCTGAACCGCGAAGGGGCGGAGTATCATCACGAAGGGAAAAAATAATAGAAAAAAATAAAAAAATATATTGCCACTTCTGTTCGTTCTATGATAATATAAATCTCGTTGTTGCGAAAACAACGAGACGAGCCATTAGCTCAGTTGGTAGAGCACGTCCGAATACGCTTCGGAGAATTCGCTTCAGCGTACACATCGAGAGACATCCCGAAAAAGCTTCCTGAGATGTGGACGTCGTTATTTTAAGGGTGTCATTTAATCTTGAGCCATTAGCTCAGTTGGTAGAGCATCTGACTTTTAATCAGAGGGTCGAAGGTTCGAGTCCTTCATGGCTCACCATTTCCCTGGCCCGTTGGTCAAGTGGTTAAGACACCGCCCTTTCACGGCGGTAACACGGGTTCGAATCCCGTACGGGTCATTGATTTACTTTAGCGTTATTGCTAAATCCCCGCTTGCTCCGGAGGAGACCACGATTCTTCTCCGCAGCAGGTACTGTAATCATGCAAGGTCCGGTAGTTCAGTTGGTTAGAATGCCTGCCTGTCACGCAGGAGGTCGCGGGTTCGAGTCCCGTCCGGACCGCCATTTTATAAAAAGTTACATACATACCCGGCTCGGTAGCTCAGTTGGTAGAGCAACGGACTGAAAATCCGTGTGTCGGCGGTTCGATTCCGTCCCGAGCCACTCTAAAAAGCGCGTCTGTTTTTAAGCAGATGCGTTTTCTTTTAGCTGAAATCAATGAAATAAAAATGCTGAAGGAATGAAAAGGAGAAAAAAAGGGAGGCCGGTAACCCGGCCGAAGAAGAAGACGTTACTATATAGACGGCTTTGAAGCATAAAATGTTTCATTTTTCAGTAAAAAAAGTCACAAAAATTTAATTGTTGTGATAAAAGCGGAAAAATAAAGCGTGGATTTAATTTCCAAACGTTTTCCTTTGAACTATTTTTTTAACTTTTGCTTCATAAACGTTATAATGTATAAGAAATCTATTTCGATTTCTAGAAAGTGTTTTTTTAATGATGACATGCAGTGTACTTTGATATAAAACATAGACAGCCATCCGCTGGCTGTATCCAAACTCTGAACCAGGAGGAATGAATAATGGAAAAAAAGATACTAGTTGTAGATGATGAAAAGCCGATTGCTGATATTTTAGAGTTTAATCTGAAAAAAGAGGGCTATGAAGTCCATTGCGCATACGACGGCAATGAAGCGCTTCAGATGGTTGAGGATCTCAACCCTGATATGATTCTGCTCGACATCATGCTTCCGAATAAAGACGGTGTGGAAGTGTGCCGTGAAGTCCGCAAAAAATATGATATGCCCATCATTATGCTGACAGCAAAGGATTCGGAAATCGATAAAGTCATCGGCCTTGAACTGGGCGCTGACGATTATGTGACAAAACCGTTCAGCACCCGCGAACTGCTGGCGCGTGTCAAAGCGAACCTGAGAAGACAGAACACAGCGGCTCCTGCCGAAGAAGAATCGTCTTCAAACGAAATTCAAATCGGATCGCTCGTCATTTTTCCGGATGCCTATGTCGTTTCAAAACGCGACGAGACAATCGAGCTGACACATCGGGAATTCGAACTGCTGCATTACCTTGCAAAACATATCGGGCAAGTCATGACGCGTGAACATCTTCTGCAAACCGTGTGGGGATACGACTACTTTGGGGATGTCCGGACAGTTGACGTTACGGTTAGACGCCTTCGCGAAAAAATCGAGGATAATCCGAGTCACCCAAGCTGGATCGTTACAAGGCGCGGTGTCGGCTACTATTTGAGAAATCCGGAACAGGACTAATACACAAATGAATAAAGTAAGTTTTTTTCGCTCGATTCATTTTAAGTTTACCTTAATATACGTTCTGCTGATTATCGTCGCCATGCAGATTATCGGCGTCTACTTTGTCAATGAGATGGAGAAGTCACTTCTTAAATCATATAATGACTCTCTTGATCAGCGGGTGAACAACCTATCGTATTATCTGGAACAGGAAATGACGAAGGATAGAAGCACATCTTCCTCGTCTACCTTGAAGGAAGATGCAGAGCGGATTCTAAATGATTTCAGCAAAGAAGGCGAAATTCTCGAAGTCAGTCTGATTGATAAAAGCTATGAAGTCATCGCGACCTCCAATCCTTATAACCGGGAGGTGGCGGGGAAAAAGACAACAGAGGGCATTATCAAAAGGACGCTGCTTGTCGGCATTCCATACGAAAATAAATTTTTCGACCCGGAGCGGGACAGCAAAGTGCGGATTTCGGTCACACCGATTAAAAAATCGAATCAAGAGACAATCGGGGCCATTTACGTCGTGGCATCGATGGATAATGTCTACAATCAAATCCGGACGATCAACACCATTTTAGCGTCTGGAACTTTTATTGCGCTTGGAATCACTGCTTTTCTCGGGATTTTTGTCGCGCGAACGATTACACATCCGCTGTCAGATATGAGAAAACAGGCCATTGAACTGGCGAAAGGAAATTTCTCAAGAAAAGTCAGGAAGTACGGAAACGACGAAATCGGCCAGCTGGCCACAACGTTTAATTATTTAACAAGAGAGCTGAAAGAAGCTCAGTCCATGACAGAAGGCGAACGAAAAAAACTATCTTCTGTTATTGCGTATATGACAGACGGAGTTATCGCGACTAACCGAAATGGCGCGATTATTTTGCTTAATACGCCGGCGCTGGAGCTTCTAAATGTTTCACGTGAAACGGCTCTTGAAATGCCGATCACTTCGCTGCTCGGCCTTGAAGACGAATACACGTTTGAAGATTTGGTTGAACAGCAGGATTCCCTGCTTCTTGAAATTGAACAGGAAGAACGGACGTCTGTGCTCCGCGTCAATTTCTCGGTCATCCAAAAAGAACACGGAAAGATCGACGGATTGATTGCGGTCATTTACGATGTCACAGAACAAGAGCAGATCGATCAAGAGCGGAGAGAGTTTGTTGCAAATGTCTCCCACGAGCTCAGAACGCCGCTCACAACGATGCGAAGCTACCTAGAAGCGCTTGCGGAAGGGGCATGGCAGGATCCAAACATTGCGCCGCGCTTCTTGAATGTGACACAGAATGAAACAGAGCGCATGATCAGGCTTGTCAACGACCTGCTGCAGCTTTCAAAGTTTGATAGCAAAGATTATCAATTCAATAAAGAATGGATTCATTTTATCCGTTTCTTCTCATTGATTATTGAACGCTTTGAAATGACGAAAGAGCAGCATGTTGAGTTTATCAGCAATCTGCCGGATAGAGAATTGTATGTTGAAATCGATCCGGACAAGATTACGCAAGTGCTGGATAATATCATTTCAAATGCATTGAAATATTCCCCTGAAGGAGGCCATATCACGTTCTCTGTTGATGTAAATGAAGAAGAAGAGCTTCTTTATGTCAGTGTCAAAGACGAAGGTGTCGGCATTCCGAGAAAAGACGTGGAGAAGATCTTCGAGCGGTTCTACCGTGTAGATAAAGCCAGAACAAGAAGACTCGGCGGTACGGGACTCGGTCTTGCGATCGCAAAAGAAATGGTACAAGCCCATAGCGGCGACATCTGGGCCGACAGCATCGAAGGAAAAGGAACAACGATCACATTTACCCTGCCGTATAAAGAAGAACAAGAGGATGATTGGGATGAAGCGTGAAACAATTAAAACGATAATACTGTCCCTTTTGGTTTTGATCAGTCTTCTTTTTACTTTTAATATTTGGGGATTTCAGGGGAATTACGAAAAAGTTGAAGACTCACAGGCTCAGGTCAGCGACAAACAGCCGATTACAAACCAGACAAAGTTGTTAAATGAAGCCGTCAAACCGCAGCAAATGTTCATTCATGAGAATGGACAGCATTATTTGCTGAATGACACGACGCTCTATTCTCAGCTCTGGGATGACATGGGACGATGGGAAGTCAAATCGTTAAAGGATATCTCGGACAAATTTGACAGGCAGCAGTTCAAAAACTGGCTATACGCTAAAAATAAAGACTCCAAATTGGATCTCGTCTTCAGCGACAACATTCCGATCGATGTGCTGCAGCCGCTTTTCAAATGGTCCGCCAATTCTTATGAATACAACTCTTTTGACAGAATCGTTCTTCCTTTCAATGAAGGACGGGGCATGAAGAAGATCTATTTTGTATCCTTCAGCAAAGAGACGGTTGTTGAAGCGGTGATTGAATCGGCAAATTACCGCAACATCCTTTCAGACATTGAAAAAGAAAAGTCGCAGATGCCTCTTTATGAGGATTTTGCAATCAATTCGCGCAGAGATGTCTTGCTTCCGGTTAATCGGCTGAAGCTGTCTGAAAAAGAGTATTTTACAGAAACGATCAGCCCGACGCGTTTTAAAAAAGCTTTATTTGATGATCCGCAAACCGTGCGGCAGGAAACCAACTTAAACAGACCGGTATATACGGATGGAACAAGCCTTTTGGAGATCTACTCGAACAACAGACAGATTAAGTTCCAGCACCGCAACCTGGAACCGAGTACTTCTTATCAAAATGGAGAGCTGATCAATAAAAGCTTCAAATATTTAAACGACACGGGAAGCTGGACGGATGATTATCAATTTTTCGGTTTGAATGAAAATCAGCAGATCAACTTTAATCTGTTTATGGATCAGCTGCCGGTCGTTAACAGCCAAAACCAGCCTTTCGGAACGACATCGATTGAACTTCGCTGGGCAAACAACGACATATTGGACTATAAACACCCGACATATGTCTTGGGCGCAAACGCAAATCCGGTCAGCAAAAAGGATAAAGAAATCATGAGCGGAGAAGAATTGATTCAGTTCCTGCAAGACAATGAAGAGTATGACTTTGATAAGATTGAGCAAATTTTCCCCGCCTATGAAATGGTCTCAGTATCAGAGGAACAAGACCCTCTTGTCAAACTTGTGCCGACATGGTGCATTAAAATAAACGGTACGGTAAAGCCGGTATCAAAGAAGGATTCAGCGGTGAAGGAGGGCATAGAAAATGGAGTGGAATAGAACAAAAACAATCTTCATTATCGTCTTCCTCATCCTTGATATCTTTTTGGCCTTTCAATACTTTAATAAGCGCAGCAACAATCAGTTTCCGATTTTAGAAAAATCAACGCTGCAGGAGGATATGAAAGCAGACCATATTTCATACGGCAATTTGTCTAAAGAGACGTCAAAAGGCTCCTCAATCTCTGCACAAAAGCGAGTCTTTAAGCAAAGCGAGATTAAATCGTTAAAAGGGCAAAAGCCGAAGGCGTTAATGAATACCGCAAAAGAGAACGCTTTGACAGAAATAGAAATGGAGTTTGAAACACCCATTGCGCTTCCGAAAACGGATATGAAGACAAAAGCAAGGGAAATCGTGAATGAAGAGATTATCGACGGCAATAAGTACAAGCTTTGGAAGGTCGATAAGTCCGGAAAACAGATTGTTTTCTTCCAAACCTATAATGGGAATTACATTTTTCAGGACCGGCAAAATGATGATAACAACGAGATGGGCGAAGTCGTTCTGTACCTGAATAATAAAAACGAAGTCGTGTCTTATAAGCAGTCAATGCTGCAGGATATTAAAGAAGTCAAAACGGAAAATCTGATCTCTGCAGTCGGCGCGGTTGAAGCTTTGTACTACCCGGATTATTTGAAGAAGTACAGCAAAATTAAATCAGCCGAGCTTGGCTATTTCACGCAGTATCCGCTGGCAAGCGCTCAAATTTTCGTGCCCGTTTGGCGGATCGAAGTGGAGCGCAAAACGGACGATAAAACCATTCACGAAGAATTTATCGTGGATGCACGGGACGGAGCGCTTCTTCAATCACAAGAGAAAAAGGAAAAATCATAATGGAGTGAGAAACCATGAGCCTGCAATTTAGCGTACTTGCGAGCGGGAGTACCGGTAATGCTTTATATTTGGAAACCGATGACCACGCTTTTTTAGTTGACGCAGGACTTAGCGGGAAGGCGATGGAAGGGCTGATGGCGCAAATTGATCGAAAGCTTGATCAGCTCGACGGCATCTTTGTTACACATGAGCACAGTGACCATATAAAAGGGCTTGGCGTGCTGGCAAGAAAATATGAGCTGCCCGTTTACGCCAATGAAAAAACGTGGAAGGCGATGGAAGGGCATATCGGCAAAATGGATAACGGCCAAAAGTTCGTTTTTCCAATGGAAACCGTCAAGTCATTCGGCTCCCTTGATGTCGAATCGTTCGGGGTATCCCATGATGCCGCAGAGCCGATGTTTTACGTTTTTCATTACAATGGCCGAAAGCTCGCTTTGATTACGGATACGGGCTATGTCAGCGACAGAATGAAAGGCATCATCCGCTCGGCAAACGCTTTTGTTTTTGAAAGCAATCATGATGTCGGCATGCTGCAAATGGGCCGCTATCCGTGGAACATCAAGCGCCGGATTCTAAGCGACGTCGGACACGTATCCAATGAGGACGCGGCACTCGCAATGACCGATGTAATCGGCAATGAGACATCGAGAATTTATTTGGCTCATTTAAGCCAGGACAACAACATGAAAGAGCTGGCAAGAATGTCTGTGCAGCAAACGCTGGCTGCCAAAGGATTTGCGGCAGGAGAAACGTTTGACTTATATGATACCGATCCTAAGAAACCGACGCCTCTCGTAGCGGTGTAAATTTTCCTGATTGAATGATTAATCTGCAGGCAGATGATCCACACTATATACATATATCGTTCCTTGAAAGGATTTGAATATAGTGGAGTTTAATCATGATGAGGAAAAATTCGTTCGGGAAAAGCCGGTGAGAAGTTGGAGAAGCTTTTTGTTTTCAAGCCTGGTCGGCGCCGTCATCGGCGCTCTTTTAACAGTGTTTGCCTTGCCGTATCTCTCGCAGCAGGGATGGCTGCCGTATAATCTGCAAGTCATCGAAGCGCGCGGCGGCCAAGGAGCACAGCAGGGCGGGACGGTCCGCAATGTATCCGTCAACGTGAATAATGAAGTCACGCAAATGGTCTCTAAGGTTTCTGATTCTGTTGTCGGCGTTATCAACATCCAAAAGACAGGTGTATGGGATGGTGACAGCGAAGCGGGAACAGGCTCGGGCGTTATTTATAAAAAGGACGGCAACACATCCCACATTGTGACAAACCACCATGTCATTGAAGGGGCGTCCCAAATAGAAATCAGCCTGAATGACGGAACACGGATTCCGGCAAAACTGATCGGCAGCGATAAGCTGATGGATCTGGCCGTCCTGCAAGTCAACAGCAACAAAATAAAAGCAGCTGCCGAATTTGGAGATTCTGATAAAGTGAAGACAGGCGAGCCTGTCATCGCGATTGGAAACCCGCTCGGCCTGCAGTTTTCAGGCTCTGTTACACAAGGAATCATCTCAGGAACCGAACGCGCTGTGCCGGTCGATTCCAACGGAGACGGACAGCCGGACTGGAACGCCGAAGTACTGCAGACGGATGCTGCCATTAACCCGGGTAACAGCGGAGGCGGGCTGTTTAATATTGATGGAAAAGTCATCGGCATTAATTCGATGAAAATCGCTGAATCAGCCGTCGAAGGCATCGGTCTGAGCATTCCGGCCAACCTTGCCATTCCGGTTATCGAAGATTTGGAAACGTACGGTGAAGTGAGACGGCCGTATCTCGGAATTGAGATGAAATCACTTGGCGATATCGCAAGCTACCACTGGCAGGAAACGCTTAAACTGCCGAAAAACGTAACATCAGGCGTAGTTGTGATGGGTGTTCAGCCGGTATCTCCTGCAGGCAGAGCCGGTCTGAAAGAGCTCGATGTCATCGTCGAATTTAACGGTGACCGTGTTTACGATATCGTTGATCTGCGTAAAAAGCTTTACACCAAAAACGTCGGCGACAAGGTAAAAATCAAATACCTGCGGGGCGGAAAAGAAAAGACAACAGAAGTAAAGCTGACCCGATCCCAATTAGGAAGCTGATAAAGACAGTCTGGCCGGTACGGCCGGGCTGTTTTTTTATTATGAAGCGCCCAACGAATGATCGTCAAAAGGAAAAAATGTGATTTTTGGAGAGTGAAATGAGATTTTTTCTGAGTGAATAATCGAATTTTTGGGTGTGAATTCCAAGTTTTTGCCCTGCAAAAATTATAGTTTGTAAAAAATGGACAAAGCATCATATTGCGTTTCAATTTTGCGTACGATATGATGACTTTAATATTCTGACAAATGGCCGATTTAATGCAGGATTTAAAGATCAGGGCGGAAAGGGAGATAGGATGAGTCAGCATGCACTTGTATTACAATCTGATTTTGGCCTTGATGACGGGGCGGTAAATGCGATGTACGGTGTGGCTTATTCGGTTGACAGTTCAATTCGGATTTTTGATTTGACGCACAACATTCCCGTTTTTCACATTTGTGAAGCTTCCTATCGGCTGCTGCAGTCCGTTTCTTATTGGCCTGAAGGCACTGTCTTCGTGTCGGTCGTCGATCCAGGGGTCGGCTCAGAACGCCGCAGCGTCGCAGTCAGAACCTCTTCCAATCAATATATCATCACACCAGACAACGGAACACTCACCCACATCAGCCGGCAAAATGGAATTGCCGAGGCGCGCTATCTTGATGAAGCGCAAAACAGGCTTCCAAAATCAGGCGAATCACATACATTCCATGGACGCGACATTTACGCCTACACCGGGGCAAGACTGGCAGCCGGCGCTCTCAGCTTCGACAGGATCGGTCCGGAAGTTTCTATAGATTCCATCGTCAAACTGCCGGTCATGGAAGCGTACATCGAAAATGATTGGATAACCGGAACGATCGATATTTTAGATGTCCGGTTTGGAAACCTTTGGACGAATATCAGCCGGACGCTCTTCAAGTCACTTGATGTTCAATACGGAGATCCAGTAGAAGTCGTCATCAAGCATGAAGACACAAAAGTCTATCAGCAAACGTTGGCATTTGGCCGGTCGTTTGCCGATATGCCTGTAGGCAAGCCGGTTGTTTATATCAATTCATTAGACCGCTTGGGCATTGCCCTCAACCAAGGATCATTTGCTAAAACATACCATATTGGCACAGGCATCAACTGGCGGATTTCTCTTCGAAAAAGTATATAGCGTTAGACAAAAGAGCCTGATTTTCCAGTCAGGCTCTTGCTTTTGTGTCATTCTTATGACATAAAAACGGTTGTCACACATTTTTCAGCTAATCGTGAAGACAGCAACCTCTTCAAAAAATGGTTCTTTTGTCACATTGGTACCTAAGTCATATTGTCTAAAACAAGAGAAAAGAATATATTGAGGGGGTGTGCCGCTGCTATGAAAAAATTCATTCAATTCATTTGTTTGGAAAACGAGTGTCCGGAGGAATGATATGAACGACAATGTGCAGGCTGCGTTGAAAACGCTGTCTAATGTAAAGAGCAGAAGTATCTTGTCCGTTTTTGTGCTATGTCTGATCACACTGGGGGTTTACATACCATACTGGTTTCTATCCAGGAAAAAAAGCTTCGATTTGCTGCCTTATCATGATATTCCCTACACCACGTTAAAAGCTATCATATTTTATCATTTATTTTCTATTCCAATTAGAATATCAGCAAAAATCGCTTTTCCTGACATGCATTACAGCCTGTATATGTTGCTCGACCGCGTGATTTTGATTCTGTCCGCAGGTGTTTTGATATACTGCGCACTGGTGGTGACTGCTTCATTAAACAAGCTTTCAGGCAAAGAACCTGCGAATGGATCGATTTTTGCCTTCCTTTTGAATATCATTTACATTCAGCACAGAATCAATAAACTTTCCGAGCCGAAAAGCGAATGGCTGAGCAAAGCATCATGATCTATAAACAAGGAAGTGAAGTACAATTTGATGTTGAAATCGAAAATTAAAATTGACTTGAACAAACCGAGAAAAAAGCCGGAAATCCGTTTGACGCCAATGACGGAAGAGGACTTTAAGATATACCAGACCTATTCCATCCAGCATTACGCCATGGAGAAAGTAAAAGCGGGCACATGGACAGTGGCGGAAGCTATGGAGAAAGCAGAAGAGCAGTTTGCGGCCCTTTTGCCAAACGGCATTGAAACGATCAACCATTATCTATGGTCAATCATGAACGACAGCGGGAACGCCGCAGGCTGGGTTTGGATCTACGCTGATCCGCACCACCCTCAAAAGGAAGCGTTTATTTACGATTTCGGGCTTTATGAAGCGTACCGCGGCCAGGGAATCGGCCAGCAGGCTTTAGCCGTCTTAGAAGAGGAGGCAAAGCAATTAGGAGTCAAAAAGCTGTCCCTGCATGTATTCGCCCATAATAAAAAAGCGAAGCGACTATATGAAAAAATGAATTTCGAGACGACAGATTTGCATATGAGCAAGAGACTGTAAGATCAAAGCTGTGAAAGCTTTGATCTTTTTTCATATCCAATGTTCCACATGGAACATAGCGTGTCATTATTCCTAGTTGAGAGATACGAAAAATAACGAAAAAAAGACAAAATGATTCGATAGAACCCCTTTATGTTGCGTAATGACAGATTGCATATTACAAAGGTAAAAATATGACGAATAATGTCCTATTGATTGTCGAATTTCTGCAGATGAACACGAAATAAGGAATGGGCAAAAGGATATAGTTTTTTTATTCCGGTCAAAAAAAAGAATCCATATACCTAAGAAAATCCCAATTTAACACTTCAATGGATTTTGATTTATTGGATTCAATATAGTACATTTTGATATGGAAAGTGGAAAAGTATAGATGACAAGGATAAAAAGACCTGGAAGAACAGTTTTAAGGAAAGAAGAGTGTTTCAGCATGAGTAAGGAATTAGAGGAATTTCCGAAAATAAAACCCTTATATGCGGTGTTATTAACGATCATAACGTCCGGCATATACATCCCGTATTGGTTTCTCTCAAGAAGAAAGAATTTAGAACGATGCCAAATTAAGCTCCCGTATGTCGCCATTAAAGTGACGCTGCTGTTAAGCGTCTTTTCAATTTTGGAGCCTTTTTGGACTTTTTATTCAATCACATTTCAAAGTGAAGACCTGCTGCCATACAGCAACAGCATTTTGCTTCTCCCGCTGCGCCCCGGACACAGCTTTCTCCCGCAGCTCTCATTCCTCCTTTTTTGGACGGTAAATTTATATAGTGCATTTAAGGTTAGAAAAGCGTTTATTGGGCTGTCGGAAAAGCAGGTTAACGGGTTTTGGACTTTCATTCTTAACGTTTCATATTTGCAGTATATTACAAATCAGCATTCTTTAGTTGTTCAGGAAAAAAGAGAAGCAGTATAAAAACAAGATTAAAGCATCAGCGAGATTGGCTGGTGTTTTTTATTTGGAGAGAACAGAGTTATCCAGAGGAATATAAAAGCTTGTGGATAACCGCGTGAAGTCATGCTAAAACCTACTAACATGTGCATAAATAGGGTATATTGAATAAGGAGCTTTTTTATAAAAGAGCCCAATGATACAGATATTGGAGGGACTTTTATGAAGTCTTGCGAAGAGCATATTGAAACGGTCATTGACATGTATGTGGATGAGGAAGAATTGGCCCCGGAAATCAGAAAAATCGAACATACACACAGTTTATCCACAACCTGTGAATTGTGTGATAAGCCTGCAGTATATATAGTGGGGAACGAATGATCGGACACTAAATACACAACCTTTATCCACAATTGTGGATAATGCATCTGAATAACTTGTTCTTAAAGTGGGGATGACCTGTGAATATATCAATCGTAGCAATCGGAAAACTAAAAGAAAAATATTTAAAACAAGGAATCGATGAATACATAAAACGGCTTTCGGCATACGCAAAAGTCGACATCATCGAACTTCCGGACGAAAAAGCACCGGAAAACCTAAGCGACCAGGACATGAAAATCGTCAAAGACAAAGAAGGCGAACGAATTCTCTCCAAAATCAGCCCAGACGCCCACGTCATCGCCCTGGCGATCGAAGGAAAAATGAAAAGTTCGGAAGAATTAGCCGATAATATGGATAGACTCGCCACATATGGAAAGAGCAAGGCAACCTTCGTCATCGGCGGCTCGCTCGGCTTAAGCGACGCCGTCCTGAAGCGCGCAGATGAGAAGCTGTCGTTTTCACGGATGACGTTCCCGCATCAGCTGATGAGACTGATTTTGCTCGAGCAGGTTTATCGGGCTTTTAGGATTAATCGAGGGGAACCGTACCATAAATAGAGGCAAAAAATGATGTAAATATGGTGGTATTTTGTTGTCGGAAGCGGGTATTGGCTTTGGAAAACCATTTGCATTATCCGTTTCTCTATACAACATGTGGATAAGTGTAAAGGTCTTAGAAATATTGACCTCTGAAAAGTCAAAGTCGAGTTCAATTTGATCGACCATTCGTGATTGACCAATTGGATGCTTTACTGTAATTTTATTAAGCAAAAGTTGAAGTAACTGTTTTTGCCTTTCTCTTGATGATTGTTTATAGACTAAAAGGAATTTTTCTAAAAGCTTTTGAATCAGTTCTGGTTTTATTACTTTTGCATCGTTCGAGCTTAATTGCCCAGTGATTCATTGTGCCTTTGTTCTAACTCTGCTTTTTCTTTAGAGACATGCTGTAATCGTTCTTGCAAGATTGCTATTGGTAAGGTCTTTTGCTCAAATGCTTCCAAGTAACGATTCTGTACTCTTGTATTTCTGATAGGCGATTTTCTAATTGTTTCAATTCACTATTGAGTTGGTTTAAAGATTCAATCGAAGTAGTATTTATAGATTGAAGTTTAGAGAATAACTGATTTTGGTTGGAAAGGATCTTCTCAATCTTATTAATTACTTCGTATTCTGCATCATATGCTTTTATTGAATTTGCTCTACATGCAGATGAACCTTTGTTATGAAAGTTAGAGCAAACATAATAACGATATTTCTTCTTTGTTCCATCCTTTCGTTTATTTGTTGTAATGGCAGGAACCATACCTTGACCACAATCGGGGCAACGTAAAAGACTGCTAAGTAAAAATGGTTCATTAGATTGCCTTTGTTTAAATGATTTACTTTTCCGCCTTGCTTGTACCATACTCCATAATTCATCGGAAATAATGGCTTCATGCTGTCCTTCTACAAGGATAGGATTTGGATTTTTCCCTCTCCTCCGTTTTGTATCCCAATTTTCAACTTTTAACCAACTGATCTTCCCGTTATAGATAACATTGTCTAAGATTTGAGCTACACCGTTTATCGAAAAATAACAATTCCGTTTAGTTCTGTAACCTGCTTTATTTAAGTAGTTTGCGATTGACTTTAAGCCTTTACCATTGGCATATAGTTGATAGATTTGTTGTACAATCTCAGCTTCCTTTTTGTTGATCACAAGCTCTTTTTCAATTGTATCGTAGCCAAATACAACGCCTCCATTCCATGAACCTTCTAATGCTCTCTGTTTCATTCCGAGCTTAACGTTCTCAGATAACGTATTACGCTCCATTTCTGCAATGGAAGCCATTAGTTGAACAACTAAACGACCAATTGGACTGCCTGTATCAAAGTTTTCAGAGTAAGAGATGAACTTTACTCCATAATCTTCGAATTTGTCTAATAGAGTGAGAGTATCTAACATATTTCGTGATAGGCGTGAGATCTTCCAAACAAGAACAGCTTGAAATTTATCCTTTTCAACATCTGAAATAAGTTTTTGCATTGCAGGGCGACCGCTAATGTTCTTTCCACTTATTCCCTCATCTACATATTCCTCTGCAATCTCCCAACCATATAACTGAGTATATTGACGTAAAGTTTGTAATTGGGCAGATATGCTGTATCCTTCCGTTGCCTGCTCTTCGGTAGAAACTCTACAGTAAATTGCGACACGTTTTATTTCGTGCATAATAATCCTCCCTTCCTTGTAATTATAATATGAAACACAAAAAAGAGAAAAGATGTTCCCCTTCTCTTAGTTCAATTGATTTCAAATATTTTAAATCAAACTTATAAATCACTTCTTTGATCGTTCTATCCTTAGTAGTTTTTCCTGGATTTACGTGAATCTCTTCAATGAGAGAACGAAGTAATTCCTTTTTGTCATCATCTTCGATAATATTGAAAAAGTTCTTTAGATCGTGTAGTGAAGTTGAAATGATATTGGTTAAAAAGGTTTTATCTCTGAGTTTAATGAGGTGCTGTAATTTTTCAATTCGAGTTATTATTAATTTTTCTTCCTCTCGTAAATCTTCCATTTCCTCTTTTAAAATCTCTTCTGAAATAATATCTTTTAGCCTCCAATTTATAAGTTCTTTTCTCTTCGTTTTTAATTCCTCTAACTCAACTTCATACGTCTTGATAGTTGTTTCCAATGGCTCAATTTCACTCATGGCGTATGAGTGAATCATTTTAATCAATGGCTCTTTAACATTGTATTTTTGCAAATCACAAAATAATTGATCAAATACATGTTGCTCAGCATAATCCTTTTTTACAAGGTTTGAGGAACATGCCTTACTACCACTGTTCTTATTTCTGGAGAATTGGTAGTATTTGTATTTTGGACTGCTATTTCCTTGTACCATGGCTGAACCACATTCTGGACATTTTAACAAACCTGATAAGGGGAAGCTTCCAGGATGCAACTTCTCTTGCACATAACTGTTTAGATCCATTACTTGCTGTGTTTTCTCCCATAATTCTATATCTATGATGGGAGCATGTTTTCCATCTCTCAGTTCATTCCGCCACTTTACTTTGCCAATATATATGGGGTTACTTAGTATCGTTTTTACGGCAGTTATTGACCATAAATTATTTTTTTTAGTAGTGATACCTAAAGTATTTAGGTGTGACGCTATTTTTCTATAACCCCACTGATTTATCGCATACTTCTCAAAAATATAATTTATGACTTTTGCTTCTTCAGGCACAATTTTAAGTTTCTTATTCTTTGATGCATATCCATAAATTACGCCTCCATTAAAATGTCCTTCAGAAGCTCTTTTTTCCATGCCAGAGTTTGTTCGGAAAATAATCATATCTCTTTCTAATTCAGCAACTAATGACATGATTTGGTAAAGAATTTTCGCTCTTGGATCTCTTGTATCAATATTGTCAGCTATACAGATAAGGTTTATTCCCGCCTGTGTTAATCGCTTATAAATATAAAGGGATTCTAAATTATCCCTCGATATACGATCAGAATCATAAACAACAACGTAATCTATTTTGTTTTTTTATCTAAAACAAATGAGTACAACTCTTTAAATTCAGTACGATTTTTAAATGATTCAGCCGATTTCGCCCCCTCATCAAAGATGTGAACGAGGGAAATATCATTATTTTTGCAGTATTTTTCAATTTCCTCTCTTTGTTTTCCAATAGAAGTATTGTCTAATTGTTTATCGGTACTTACTCGAACGTAACCAACAGCTCGCATAAATCATTCACGCTCCTAATCTGCTTTCCTTAAATTTGTCGTAAATAGTAGATTCATATTTGACAATCATATCGGACAGTAAGTTAAGAAATTTTCGGGCATTGTATTTTTCCAGCTCTGCTCCAATTAATAATTGTTTTTCAATTTCTTCATGGAGATTTAAAGTAGGGGATTCTTTCATTGGGGATCTTCCTTTCGTAGTGAATTTTTGAGGTTATCAAGGTTAATGACATGAGGAAAGTGTCATTAACCTATGTAGAAAAAGAGGAGATATGTTCGAAGTATTGCAAAAGAGATTGCCGTACTTTTTAAACTTTCATTATCGGAAAAAAACGAACCTCCACGATCACGTGCTTACAGTTGGATCTGGTCGAAGCAACATCTCTTATCGTTGTTCGGCAAATAACGCAAAATCACTGGCATTTGTTGAACTAAATTTCGATTCCTCAAGAGGAAAAGAATATGAGAGATTTAAAAATATGGAGCAAACAATTCGACAAAAAATACACTCTCAAGTCATATTTAAAGATCGGAAAGTCGGTGTTTATTTTCAACCATTGCAAACCTATGAAGAAACATTTGAACAAATCGCTGAGATATTTGAACAATTCATTTTGTTCTTTAGTCCTTACCTATATGGTGGAAAAGATATAAATGTTATAAGTGAACAGGAAGAAAAAGGTACAAAAGGCATTCAATCTGCAATTTTAACAAGATTGGATTATTCGCCTAATAGATTGGTGGAGGACTTTTTGGAAGAAGAACCATGGGAGATAGAAGACAGTCATCGAATACGGCAAGAAGGAATGGCAGATTTCTACCTGTATAACGGCTAATATTATTTGTGTGAGCTTTGTTTAAAAAACAAGGCTCTTTTTTTCTGGAATGTATTTACTTTTAACTTGTTTTTGTTATATAATTCATTTAACAAACGGAATTAAATATTCGATTTAACAAATTTAGAAGGAGGTGTACTATGAATCTTGGAGATATTGCAGACATTCGAACAGGACTTGTTTTAACGAGAAAGAAAGTAGAAGTGGGGAACGAAGTGAAAGCCACATATAACTTAATTACCTTAAAAAATATTACTGAAGAGGGAGTCTTTAACGATGAACCATTCGAAGTGTTCCATAGCAATGACCTGTTAAATAATCAACACTTTACGGAAGCAGGCGATGTACTAATTCGATTAAATTATCCTCATACGTCTGTCTATATAGATGAAACAAAATCAGGCTTATTAGTCCCATCTTACTTTGCCATTATTAAAGTGGATCAGTCTAAATTTATATCTGAATATGTAGCATGGTACTTAAATACAGACAGTGTTAAAAAAGAATTGGAACGTTCGCAGGCTGGAACTCGTATACCAAGTACAAATAAATCGGCATTAAATTCGATTCCGATTGAAGATATACCTATTTTCAAGCAACAAGCTGTTATTAAACTGTGGAGGTTACATCAGCAAGAAAAAACACTCTACAATAGATTAATTGAAGAAAAGGAAAAATGGTTTAACGCCATCACAAAGCAAATTGTGCAAGGTGAAATAAGGGAGGAATTAGAATGAGTGAAAAAGTAACAAAAGACCAAATTAACAGTGTTTTATGGCAAGCGGCCGACACATTTAGAGGAAAGGTCGATTCCAGTACATACAAGGATTATATACTGACAATGCTGTTCATCAAGTATTTAAGTGATGCTTATAAAGAGCATTTAGAAGAGTATACGAAGCGTTATAATGGTGATGAGCAACGTATTCAACGTGCGTTATCAAGGGAACGTTTTGTGTTAGATGAACAGTCTACATTTGATTATTTGTATAGCAAACGGAATGATGCAGAAATTGGTGAAATTATTAATAAAGCATTGGAACGTCTGGAAAACGAAAACACAGGTAAGTTGAGAGGTGTCTTCCGTAACATTGACTTCAACAGTGAAGCGATTCTTGGGAAGGCAAAAGAACGAAATGCAATGCTCCGTTCTTTATTAGAGGATTTTAATAAACTGACATTAAAGCCTTCTGTTGTAGGAAGTGAAGATGTCATCGGTGATGCTTATCAATACATGATCGAACGTTTTGCATCTGATGCGGGTAAGAAGGGCGGAGAATTTTACACGCCTTCTATGGCTTCGGAACTGTTAGCACGTCTTGTTAAACCACAGGAAAATGATAGGGTGTATGATCCGACGTGTGGATCAGGATCACTTCTTATTCGTGTAGCAAATCAAGTACCAAATAAGAAAGTAGCTATTTATGGACAAGAAAGAAACGGAGCCACGCACTCATTAGCATTAATGAATATGTATTTGCATGGTATAGACGATGCGAAAATTGAATGGGGCGATACGTTAGCAAATCCACTTCACTTAGAAGATGGAAAGCTAATGAAGTTCCAAGCAATTGTAGCGAATCCACCATTCTCTCTTGATAAGTGGGCGATGGGCTTTGCGGGAGAAGGAACAAACGACAGCAAGTTTAAAATGGAAGCAAGTTTAGATCCACATAGACGTTTTGAGTGGGGTGTTCCACCAAGTTCAAAAGGAGATTATGCTTTCGTTCAACACATGCTTTATTCATTAGCGGAAAACGGTCGAATGGCAACGATTCTTCCACATGGTGTTCTTTTCCGAGGGGCAAGCGAAGGCAAAATTCGTCAACAAATCATTGAGATGAACTTACTGGATGCGGTGATTGGCTTACCAGAAGGTCTGTTTTATGGAACTGGAATCCCTGCTTGTATCCTTGTGTTCAAGAAAAATCGTACTCGTAAAGATGTTCTTTTTATTGATGCATCTGCCGAAGGGAACTACGAAAAAGGGAAAAATCAAAATCAGCTAAGAGAACAAGACATCGCTAAAATTGTTGACACATATGAAAAGCGTGAAACGATTGATAAATACTCCTATGTTGCCACTTTAGATGAAATAAAGGAAAACGACTATAACCTAAACATTCCTCGGTACGTTGACACATTTGAAGAAGAAGAGCCAGTGGATATGCATGCGGTGAAAGAGAATATCGCAAACATCAAACAAGAGCTACAAGAAGTGGAAGCGGAGATGGAGAAATATTTGAAGGAATTAGGGCTGTAACAAATGTAGTTTTTTCAGTACAAAGGGGGAATTAAGATGTTAGCAAAGGGGGATTTTTATTATGGGGCATTTTTATCACAGTTGGTAAATAGCGGATTTGCCCCAGCTATTTTTGAAAATAGCGAAAAAAGACGTATTTATAAATTGTCAACTAATTATGGTGACTATAAAGTTTATACGAAGTATGTATCGAAGCAAAGTAATAAAGGTCAAAACAGAATGTGGCATTTTCCATTCAATTTGGATGAAGTAAACAACATTCAACAAGACCAATCTATCAATATGTTTGCTTTTATTTGCGGGGTTGAAGATTTAGTTAATAGTGAGATAGTGATTTTAAGTAGAGAGGAATTTAATCAGTGTATCGGTGTAGGTTTTAAAACAGAAAATCGACGTGTGTCGGTTAAATCTGAAAAAGGTGCATGGAACCATTTAGTTTATGGAACTGGTATAGAACTAAAAGAAACTCCACTTAAGGTTATTAAAAACTTGAATAAGAGATTAAGTGAATTTTCAATGGTCTCTACTTGATGATAATTAAAAGAGGTGATTAGGTGAATAATGAATCTAATTTTCTAATGTACCAAACCGAAAATGGCGATACGAAAATTCAAGTCCGTTTAGAAGGTGAAACCGTCTGGATGACGCAAAAGGCAATGGCAGAGCTGTTTCAAAAGGGTGTTCCAACAATAAATGAGCATATTAAAAATATATATGCTGAAGGTGAGTTAACAGAGGAGGCAACTATTCGGAAAAACCGAATAGTTCAAGTTGAGGGTTCTCGTGAAGTTGAACGTGAAGTGACCTTTTACAACCTTGAAGTTATCATTGCAGTCGGCTATCGTGTTCGATCTCATCGTGGTACACAATTCCGTCAATGGGCAACAGAGCGTTTAAATGAATACATGGTAAAAGGTTTTACGATGGATGATGAACGCTTAAAAGAAATGCGGAATATTGGGGCAGATTATTTTGATGAATTATTGGAACGTATTCGTGATATTCGTGCTTCCGAAAGACGTTTTTATTACAAAATAACAGATATCTATGCTACATCTATTGATTACGATCCGAATACACCAATTGCAAGAGAATTCTTTGCAACCGTTCAAAATAAACTCCATTTTGCAATCCATGGACATACTGCTTCGGAACTGATAATGAAACGAGCGGATGCAACAAAGCCAAACATGGGCTTAACGAGTTGGAAAGGTGACAAAGTGCGTAAACATGATGTCACTGTGGCGAAAAATTATTTAACACAAGAAGAACTCAGCGATTTAAACCGTATCGTGACAATGTATTTAGACTATGCAGAAACACAAGCGAAAAAGAAAAAGCCGATGTACATGAAGGATTGGGCAGAAAAATTAGATGCATTTTTAGAGTTTAATGAACATGAAATATTAACTAACGCTGGGAAAATTAAAGCCAAAGTAGCGGAACAATTTGCAAACGAACAATATGAAGTGTTTCATCAACAACGATTAGCAGAACCGAAGAAAGATGATTTTGATCAATTTTTGGAACAAAGGAAGCAGTTAGACAGTGAAAAATAGAAAGGATTTTAGGTGAATTTCATGGAAGCATTTAAGCAATACAAATGGGAAAATGGAAATCTTAGTGACATTGCTGACATTACTATGGGCCAGTCGCCACCAGGTAATTCCTATAATGATATCAAGGATGGAATCGGTTTAATCAATGGACCAACAGAATTTACGAATAAATACCCAGTTGTAAAACAATGGACATCTAAACCTACAAAACTTTGTAAAGCTGGGGATATATTATTGTGTGTAAGAGGAAGTTCAACAGGACGGATGAATATAGCTGATGATGAATATTGCATTGGTCGAGGAGTAGCTTCTATTAGAGCTAAAAAAGATAAAGCTGAAACAAGTTTTATTTATTACACATTAAATTATAAAGTTAATCAGTTATTACAAAAGACTGCGGGTTCTACTTTCCCAAATCTTAGTAGTAATGAAATAAAAGATATGATTGTCGGTATTCCATTATTTGCAGAACAACAAAAAATCGCCTCCATCCTCTCTACCTGGGATAAGGCAATTGAGCTAAAAGAAAAGCTAATCGAGCAGAAGAAAGAGCAGAAAAAAGGGTTAATGCAGAAGTTGCTGACTGGTAAAGTGAGATTGCCTGGGTTTAGTGACAAATGGGAAAAGAAAAAAATCGGTGAACTATTAGAAGAAAGCAAGGTAATTGCAAAAAATCCGCAATTAGATAAAAGGATTACTGTGCGATTAAATTTAAAAGGTGTTTGTAAAAGAGAAATATCTACGGTGGAAAAAGAGGGAGCAACTACACAATATATCAGAAAAGAAGGCCAATTTATTTATGGGAAACAGAATCTTCATAAGGGGGCATTTGGATTGATTCCAAAAGAGTTAGATGGATTCCAGTCTTCATCTGACATACCTTGTTTTGATTTTAAAGAAGGTGTAGATGGTCTCTGGTTTTATTATTATTTTTCAAGAGAAAGCTTCTATACTAATTTAGAAAATATCTCAAGTGGTACAGGTTCTAAACGGATCCAACCTAAGGAATTATACAAGTTAACAATTAAACTCCCGTCACTTAGAGAACAACAAAGACAGTCAAAAATTTTAGAATGTAGTGATAAAGAAATTTATTTGTTAGAGAAAGAATTAGAGACTTATAGAAAACAAAAACAAGGTCTTATGCAACTTCTTCTAACAGGGAAAGTCCGAGTGAAGGTATAATTCCTTTACTCCTTTTCCTTTATTCTCAACAATGGAGGTGGAGAAATGTCGATTCCGCAAAGTTATGATGAACGTTACATTAGTCAACAGCCTGCGATCGAGGTGTTGCAAGGCTTAGGATATGAGTACATAGAGGCTGAACGAGCTGAGGCGATGCGTGAGAATCTCTATAGCGTTTTGCTGAAAACGGTATTGGAAAATAAATTGAAGGAGTTAAATTCCTATCAGTATAAAGGTGTTACGTACAAGTTCAGTGAAGCGAACATCCAACAAGCGATGCGAGATTTGGATGAGCCACTCACAAACGGACTTGTAAAGGCAAATGAAAGCATTTATGAAACGTTGATGTTAGGAAGAACTTATACGGAATTACTTCCAGACGGCTCGAAAAAGTCATTTACCATTCAATATATTGATTGGGAGAATGTTGAAAATAATGTTTTTCACATTGTAGAGGAATTTTCTGTTGAACGTGTAGACGGCAGGGGTACAGTTCGTCCAGACATTGTGTTGTTTGTAAATGGCATTCCGTTTGCGGTTATTGAGTGTAAAAAGGCTTCGATTTCCATGGAACAAGGGATTAGTCAAATGATTCGAAATCAAAAAAATGACTATGTTCCCCAACTGTTTAAGTTTGTACAGATGGTGATGGCAACAAATAAAAACGAAACAAAATATGCGACATGTGGAACACCGAAGAAGTTCTGGTCAGTGTGGAAAGAAGAGCATGAGGAATGGTTAGATCATTGGTTACATCAAACCGTTGAAAACCGATTGCCAACGATGCAAGACAAAAACATCATTTCCTTATTCCACCCTGAACGACTGCTTGAATTGACATGTTTCTTTACACTGTTTGATAAAGATGTAAAAAAGGTGACACGTTATCAGCAATATTTTGCGATAAAAGAGATATTAACAACAATTCAAGAGCGGGATGAAAATGGGAATCGACAGAGCGGGGTTATCTGGCACACGCAAGGTAGTGGGAAATCGCTCACAATGGTGATGCTTGCCCGTTACATTTTATCAGAGTTAAATGACTACCATCCAAAAATTATTGTTGTAACAGACAGGGTAGAACTGGATAAGCAAATTCACAAAACGTTTAATCACACGAGATTAAAAGCAAGTCGAGCGACATCTGGAAGCCATTTAGTTTCACTGATTAAAGATGGGAATGCTGATATCGTCACGACATTAGTGCATAAATTCGATACGGCATCAACAAAACAACAGCCAATTGAATCAAGAGACATCTTTGTACTTGTTGATGAATCGCACAGAAGCCAATATGGAGAATTGCACATTAAAATGAGAAAAGTGTTCCCAAATGCCTGCTACTTAGGCTTTACAGGAACACCTCTCATGAAAAAAGAAAAAAGCACGATGATCAAATTTGGAAAGCTCATTCATAAATACACAATTGCCGATGGAGTAAAAGATCGAGCGATCGTTCCGCTGTTGTACGAAGGGAAAATGGTTGATCAAACGGTTAATAAAACAGCGATTGATAACCGACTTTCGATGATCACTCGTCATTTGAACGATAAGCAAAAAGATGAAGTGATGAAAAAATGGAGTCATTTTGAACGAATTGCTTCTTCTGACCAACGCATTAGTATGGTTGCATTTGATATTAATGATCATTTTTATCGCAATTACAAGACACAAGGTTCTCAGTTTAAAGCCATGCTTGCGACTAATAGCAAGATGGAAGCGATTCGTTATTTAGAAGCCTTTGAAGAACTGGGTGATTTAAACTGTGCAGTCGTTATCTCTCCACCAGACCAACGAGAAGGTCATGATGCGATAGATGAAGAATCGAATGATAAGATCCAACGTTTTTGGCAACGAATGATGAATCGGTATGGGACAGCAGAAGACTATGAAGATGCCATTAAAGATGAGTTTATTCATGGTGATGATATTGATTTACTTATTGTAGTAGACAAACTACTGACAGGTTTTGATGCTCCAAGGGCTTCGATTTTATATATTGATAAACCAATGAAAGAACATACGCTCTTACAAGCAATCGCCAGGGTAAATAGACTATACGAAGGAAAAGACTACGGACTTATTATTGATTATCGTGGATTGTTATCAAAATTAGATGAAGCTCTGCAAATGTATTCAGGTGCAGGGTTAGAGAATTTTGATCCGAAAGATCTGCAAGGAGCCATTCATGATGTCATTAGCGTAGTCGGTTCACTTCGTCAGCATCATTCTGACTTACTGCAACTGTTCTCATCAATTAAAAATAAGCAAGATGTCGAAGAGTATGAAGTATTGTTAGAAGATGAAGAGAAGAGAGAATCGTTTTATGATACATTAAGTCAATTCGGTCGTAACCTTGGGATTGCATTGGAATCCGAACGAATCTATAATGCACTACAGCCAGAAGAACTTGCCACGTATAAAAAGGACTTGAAGTTTTTCCAAGAGCTAAGAAAAAGTGTAAAATTGCGTTATTCGGATACAATTGACCATAAAGAGTATGAGGCGAAAATGCAAAAGCTGATGGATCAATATATCTCAGCAGAGCAAGTCATCCGTATTACAAACCCAGTCGATATTCTAAATGAAAAGGCCTTTGAAGAAGAGTTGGAGCGTTTAGAATCGAAACGAGCAAAAGCGGATGCCATTCGGACACGATTAACGAAGAGTGTCCATGCGAAATGGGATGAAAACCCTGCTTACTATAAGAAGTTTTCTGAACGGATTCAAGAGGCGATTCAGGAATATAAGGATAAGCGGATTTCTGAAGCAGAATACTTGAACAAGATGAAAGATATTATGAACGATTACAGAAACGGTGAATCAAAAGAAGATTATCCGACTGTCATCAAAGAAAATAAAGATGCACAGGCGTTTTACGGTGTGACGAAAGACATTTTAAGTGAAACGAAAGAAGAACGTGCAAGTTACGGTGAGGATTTGCTTGGAGAATTAGCCTTGAAGATGGATGAAATCATCAAACAGCATCAGAAGGTCGATTGGCATAACAACCTTCAAATCCATAATCGCATTGCACAAGATTTGGATGATCTCTTATATGACTTTTCCAAAGAACATAACGTTGAGTTAGATTATGACACGATTGATAAATTAATTGAACAAATAAAAACGGTAGCTATCAGACGTTATTAGGTTGTGACAACATGGAAAGACATCAAATCCAGTATGGCAACAAATGTATTGATTTTATGCTTGAACGTAAAAACGTTAAGAATGTGAATTTAAACATTAAGCCTGATCGGACTATTCAAGTATCAGCAAATGACAAAGTACCGATTGATTTTATTTATGATTTTGTGAAAAGTAAAGGTGCTTGGATTGTAAAGAATGTGAAAACATTCGAAGACGTATTACCTCATAAACAGAGTGAGCGAGAGTATGTAAGTGGGGAGTCTTTTCGTTATTTAGGGAAGCAATACCGTTTGCGTGTCGAAAAAACAGAAGACGAAGAAATGGTAAAGTATTTTAGAGGGTTTATTTACTTATATGTTCAAAATCCACAAAACTATAAGCGGAAAGAGAAGTTGATGGATGGTTGGTATCGGGAAAAAGCTCTGAAAATTTTTCAAGAGTCCCTCGACAAAATGAGCTTATATATGCAGAAATATGGTGTAGAAAAGCCCTCTTTAGATTTACGATTGATGAAAGCACGATGGGGTTCAGCATTAGTAGATAAAAATACAATACTTTTGAATACGGAACTAATTAAAGCTCCCAAACATTGCATCGACTACGTTGTTCTGCATGAGCTGATTCATTTTAAATACAACGACCACAGCGATAACTTTTATAAAATGTTATATACTCTTATGCCCGATTGGGAAAAACGGAAAACAATACTCGATGAAGAGATTGTCCAAGAACTTTAACAACACGAACTGACATCAAGATACGAAGGAAAGACAGTTTCTAATTAGATTAGAGCTGTCTTTTTTTATCAGAATAGAGCCAAAGATTTTATATTATCGAAGGGAGAATGGTGAAAAATGATTCAAGGTAAAAGTTACATTAGATCTATTGAGAAATATATTAAGTTAGTTGATGGTGTTTTTCGATTAGGAGTGAAAATTACGAATGAAAACAAAGAGAAAATAGAAAAGATAGGTTTTCCTGCTTTCGAAGCTGGACAAGCAATGTTTCCGCCTATAGTTGGCAGGTTTACTCGTTTCAATGTAGAAGGTAAGGAGATTATAAGAAGAGATCTTCCCAAAGAAACTATCTATGTTTCTATGTATTCCACACGTAAGGAGTTCAGAGGGAGAGATCAAACGGAGGAAGTGACAGATTTCGTTGATATTCCCCGTCAAGTTTATAAAAAAGAGATTATACCAGGAACAGGATTTGAAATTGTAATTGAAGCAAAAGGTGATGATTTATTTTTATTGATAAATGAAACTTTTAATAAAGAAACAGATTCGGAGATAGCTACAGTTGGAGCAAATATTATTTTAGAGTTAGTAGGATATTGTGAAGTTTTCTCAGAACAGTTAGATACCTATTACAAACCTTCATATTTAAAGCGATACAATTGGATCTTTTTGGAGAGTAAAGAATTGCCATGGGAAGAACGAAAGGAACGTTTTAAAGAAATAGTTGAATCAAGTAAAAAATCAAAACAGATGGTAATTTGGGAAAGACTTGAAACAATCGTTCAATATAAGCCTGATTTTGAAGCAATTGGTCAGAATGGCTTTTCAGGTTATGTTGTATTCGGATTTAAGGATAAGGAATTATATGTTTTTGAAAGTGCAAATGTAGGCAACGCTACTTATATTGTTAAAGGGGATTGGGAAAGCGTGTCTAAAATGAGTAAAGCGGAAATTATCAAAAACAATCTTCATGAATGGCGGCTTATTCATCGAAATGATTGGAAAGGAAAAGTAAAGAAGGTACTTGGATAATAGAAAAGCATTAGTTTTAATATATGCTCCTTTAAAATAAGGCAGTTCCAATTTAAGCATTGCTATTGGCACTGCCTTACCTTTCAATTTTCTTTTTACTTGTCGGAATATTTATCTGTAAAGTCGAGAAGAAGTTGAGCAATAATATCTTGGATTTTCAAGTGGGGGAACTCGTTTTCACAAGTAGCAACAAAGTTTTGGTAGAGATCGTCTGGCATACGGAAGTTTTTACTGGAGGTTTTAGAGGTAGATCGGAAAATACGCTTATCAATAATGAAGTCATCTTTGTGTTTATATCGTTCTATTATGCTCTTTAGAAGGGAAAAATTCGCTTTAATATAATCCATCTCAGAATCAGTTTGGTCAGAAATAGTAAATATCTGGCTTTCGTCACGAACAAATTTGTAATACTGGTTTTCCCGTTTAATATAAACATAATCGTCTTCTTGCATCAGTTTAGTAAAGGTAGAATAGTTCATTTCAAGAACATCCGCTACTTTTTGTAAATCAAAATCTTCTCTTTTTAATAACTCATTTACGAAGGTTACACGACTTTTGCTATCTGTTGTTTGGAATTTGTCCTTGTTCATCTATACACCTCCTTTGCAATTGTTTTTATATTATAGATGTATGAGTTATTTTAATTCCATATTTATATAAAGAAATTTTGAAAGGGGGCTTGAAGTTGGAAAGAAATTTGTTTTTACGACAACTTGCAGAGAATGGATATAACGTAATATATGGAGCTAAAAAGCATTTTTCAACCTATGATACAGTTGTAAAAATGCCAGGGAGAATAGCCTTCATTACACTTGCCATTGGTATTTGGCAAATATATAAACCAAGTTTCCCGTATAATTCAGAAATTTCCTTACTTTTAATAATCGCAAGCATCATTGCTTTAACCATTAGTCAATACAACAGTGAAAAAGATAGATATAGAGAAGTTGGAAATAGGTTAATACAGATTCATAATGAACTTCGAGAAATATATTATCAGGCTAAAAGTTCAGAACAAGAGAACTTTAGCAATGAATCGAACGAAGCAATACGAATGAATGAGTTATTGAATGAGTTCTATCAAATAAGCATCTCAAAACAGATATTTCTGAGTGACTGGGTTGCTCATTATAAGCTTTTTTTTCAAAGTCAGTATGAATGGATAGATGAGCAAAAAAAATTCACTTGGAAGGACAAAATTCCCATTTCCTTCAGAATAGCAGTAATTGGTTTCATTGCGTTTATCATACTATTAATCATTGTTTTATAGGGGGATTCTATGTTAGGAGAAAAGTTTGAGGAATTTGTCGATGGATTACAAATAGCATCAATAGAGGAAGAAACGAAGAGGGTAAAGGAAATTACCAAAAGGCTAAATAAATCATTTCGAGACTTAGATAATGAGGAAATAGAAAACAGTCATATAGTAGGTTCATTAGGAAGGGATACAGCAATAAAAACATTCAGCGATGTTGACATGCTTTATGTACTACCAAAGGAACTAAAAAATCAATACGATGAATACGAGGGAAATGGTCAATCGAAACTATTGCAGAAGGTTAAACAGGAAATTAAGAAACGATACCCAAAAACAATAGTTAGAGGCGATGGACAAGTTGTTGTCGTAAGTTTTGAGAGTATAAACAAAACAGTTGAAGTATGTCCATGCTTTGAGAGAACGGATGGGGCATATGATTATCCCGATTCAAATAATGGGGGTTCTTGGAAGAAAACTGACCCCATGCCAGAAATTGATGAGAGTATAAAAGTTATAGACGAGACGAACTCGAATTATAAATATGTTTGTAATATAGTTAGAGCTTGGAAGAATAATAAGGGGTTTAAATTTGGTGGGTTATTAATAGATACATTAGTTTATAATTTCTTCAATGAAAATGAAAACTATAAAGATTCGACTTTTGATGATTACCTTTCTTTGTTAAAGGATCTTTTCTATTACTTGAAAACTCGAAATAAGGATCAAAAGTATTGGTACGCTTTGGGTAGTAATCAAAAGGTTTATAATAAAGGTGGAGCGTTCGTTAATCAAGCTAAAAAGGCATATGAAAAAATCAAAGATAAGACAGAAGATAGCGAAGACTTATATGAAAAATTACAGGACATTTTTGGAAAGGCGTTTCCTATACCTGAAGAAATACAAGAGAGTAATGTGATTGAAAAGAGTGCATTATTTGGTAGGAGTGTTCGACAAACAGAAGAATTTATTGAACATAAGTTTGATGTTGACATTCGTTATCATCTAAAAATTGACTGTATAGTAAAACAAGATGGATTTAGAAATAAGTTTCTAAGAAACATCTTACGTGATAAGTTACCGTTAAAGGCGAATAAGAGCTTAGAATTTTTCATAACAGAAAATGAATTCGAAACATTGTCTAAAGATGATGAGGATAATCTTTATTATGAAGTGTATTGGAAAGTTCTTAATCGTGGAGAGGAAGCAATCAGAAGAGACTGTATAAGAGGACAAATTGTGAGAGACAAGGGTACACACAAGAAATTTGAGTCTACTAACTTTAAAGGCGAACATTACGTAGAATGCTATATTGTATATAAAAATGTTTGCGTTGCTAAAGACAGGATTAGTGTTCCTATATCTACAATTAATTGATAGTTGAGGAACGTACAATTAATTGTGTTTGTACATTCCTTTAAAAAAATAAAATAAAAGATAACGATAGAAAAGTAACTTTTATGGAAAATAGGGGGTAGCTAATGACTTTAATAGAACGTTGGAGTAAGGAATATCTCGAAATGGATGCAAGCTATGAAAATCATATTAATAAATTTGTAAATTTTATTAAGAAAATAAATAAAGCCGATAAGCCAACAAAAATCAATATTAATGATGTAGAAGATTGTATAGGTCATTACAATGAATTGGGACAAATTAATACGGTAAGTTCCATGGAAAATCATTTGGAAAGTATTAAATCATTTTATAAATTTCTTGTTAGTAAAGCGTGGTCAACCGATATATTTGTTGAATTGTATGATTATCAGGGCTATAAGAAATATTTAACAGATAAGTTTAACTTAGAGGAAACAAAAGAAAGGGAATTTTTTGATCAGGATGTTATAAAAAAAATTATTAGTTGTTTAGATGATTATTTTGATTCAAGAGTTTTAGCGGACTTATCAGGTCAAAAAAGAAAACGGTATATGAGCTATGTTTTATTGAGGCTATTTATTAAACTTACCTTAATTGTACCTGCTAAAAGGGCTATTATATGTAATATAAAAAAGGCGGATTTTTCAACAGACTATAGAACAATTACTATAAACGATGTGCAGATAAATATACCAAATGGTTTAAGAAAAGAGATCATTATAAATATTAAGTTGGTGGAAAAGCTAAAGGATAAAAAAATGGATAATTCTGACCGATTATTTTATTTCTTGAATGAAAGCTCATTCCGACCAGAAGATTTGAATTCATGGTTTTGTAATTTATTAAGGGAATTTAATATTATTGATATCTCAGAAGATAAATCTACTTATCCTGTTGAAACCATTAGAAACTCTGTAATTGTGGAATTAATTTTAAAAGGATTCGATTTGGCTCTTATCTCTAAAGTGAGTGGAGTTTCTATTTCAACCTTAGAAAATAGATATTACAAGGTTAAATCTTATGAAGCTGAGGAATTAAATAAATTAATAAATGAAGGAATAGCAGGGATTCCATATTATAGCTATATATAAAAAATAGAGGCTAACAATATTTTAGTTAAAATGAAAACAGCCTTGGGATAGACCTTCCCAAAGCTGTTTTTTGCCTCTTAAATAACTACGGTGAGCCTTACCATAAATGATGGAAAATTTTAATTTGAACTTATCCATATTACCTTAAGAATAGGAGAAACACACAATTACTCAGGAGACAAGCAATTAGGCTTGTCTTTTTTTACACCTCTCAAATGCAAATAGAAAATCCCCAACAATTTGCTACATTAAGAATACATTAAAACAGTCTACAATTTTCTGAATCGGTTAAGCATTTAAAGGAAGATGGGAATTTAAGTTTTCATTTTTATATAACAAAAAGGGAAAATAATCTAAATATCCATTCTGATACCCTCTAAGAGTTTTATACATTAGCAAATCTAATACATTTTGACCAAAATTTTTAAAAAATCAGGAAACCTCTTGAATCAGTTTTGTTTTACAATTATTATAAAATTAGTTAATTTGAGTTAAAGAGAGTTGGTGTTAGGGTCCCCGGACCCAAATAAAAACTGCTTTTGTCATATGGATTCTTCGTTTATTTGCTCTCATTTAGGTATCTTGTTTGATTTGTTTCTTTGGCAGGATGTTTTCAGGACTATAGTGTTTGGCATCCGCAGTAGTTGTTTGGCGTTTCACCTGTTTTGTCTCTATATTATCCAGGACACTGTCCCAAATCATCCGGAAGCTTCTGCTGTTATTCTTTTCTAGGCCAAATCATATGCCTTCAACACCGACTTGTGAATTATAGGCTTTTTGAGACAGGATATGGGACGCTAATCATCAGTAAAATTGATTTGATCTTTGTAGCGTTGGCTATTTTTCTTCAGGTGTGCGTTCTTCCAGTTCTTGTAATGCCGCGTTGGCTTTTGCAAGCCGATTTCTACGATATTGAATTTTGCGGCGGATCGTCTTCGGGAAAAGAGAGAGCAGTCCTTCATCTTTGACATCCGCTTCTTTGACTTCTTCCACCATCTGCTTGACCTCTTTTTCGAAACGCTGAGATTACCATTTTATCTGCTTACATAACGATTTATCTGTTTTGCGTGAACAATTTTGGAACACATCCAGATTGCTTTTCCGAAAATCGCTGATAGTGCGAAAACCACGACGCTCCCCTTTTACAACCAGTGAACAGATTTAAGGATAGCCGTCTGAATTTTCCGGAAGCTGAAACACCCGTGATATATATAACCATAAATTAAACAGCATAGGCGGATTGTACGAGTTCCTCCACATTCGGAGTATTTCTGAATGATAGAGCCACACGGTCCACGTTCTCACTGGCTAACCGGATCAAATGATCTTCAGGAGTCAGCATAATACATCCAGTTCAGGTAGATAAGATTTGAATTTGGTGACTTGCTTTTGTTCTTCTTCTTTCATTTTCTGACTAATCCAAACTGGAAAAAGCAGGTCTTTTAACAGATTAGGAGGTTTCTGACATGCACCATTCGGTCACTAACCGAATGCAGTAAAGGACACTGTGGTGCTTGCCAGCCATTAGGGTATTGAGGAGGTGATCAAAATGCTAGGTGACAGTATTTCGTCGAAGTGGACAAGTCGTGACCAAATGACCTCGGATCGAGGGTTGGTCATGGAGGAAAAAATTGATGTCTGGTGACAAAGAGGAGTCATGATCATGGCACCGCCAACGAGGGAAAAAACTCTTCCCGCATCGACACGGTATGTGGGCGGTGACAAACTAACTTATAGAGTAAATTTATTAGTCGAATGAAAGAGGAGGAATGAAATAATGAAAAATCATTTGTATGAGAAAAAAAAGAGGAAACCTTTGACTCGGACAATTAAAGCGACGCTCGCCGTGTTGACAATGTCCATCGCTTTGGTGGGAGGCGCTACGGTGCCTTCATTTGCATGGGTGAATCCGGGTTATCACTACCAGTACCCATCGGAAGGTGGTACATGGAGGTATGGATTCGTAAACGCCGGGCTCCGTTCAGAGTACAACCACCCGACAAAGGTCCACGGCTCGACAGTGCAAAAGCTCATCGATGGAAAAGTGGATAAAACGAATAGAAGTATTGATACGGCTGCGGGCCGCTACTCTAATGCCTATGTCGGAGCCATAAACTCACCTGGTCTTAAGGGTCGTTACTACTATCGCACCAACTAATCAAAGGGAAAACGGTTGCTGTCAACGGGGCTAGCATGGCAAGACCCAGAAAAGTTCTGGGAGATCCCGCTTTGCATAAGCGTATTATAGTGGATGACGCGGGCTTTGTTGTTTACACTTCTTGCACCTGCTGACGGCAATCATCCCTATCTATGAAATCGAGATTTCAGCAGGCCGTTATTTTCGAGAGAGTTAAATCTATATTCATTGTTTTTATTTTGGTAAGGACATACCGGATTTTAGGTTTGGATTACCGGTCGAGTTAGCTTGTCTTTTCGCCCACTACCGTGTCGATGCGGGAGCAATTTACCAGAAGCACTTACCGATTGATAGTTTTTTATTCCGGTGATTGCAAAGTTTCATAAACTCTGAGAATTCAATAGGGGTAATACCCCGCTTTGAGGGGCGCGGCATTTTATGCGCCCCGAGTATTTATTCTTAAAATTTTTAAATTAATGTATCTATATAAAAAGGAGATGCTTTCGGTGTACTGCCAAAGCATCTCCACAAAAGATAGTGCATATCTGCAGGAAAAAACATAAAATGCAACTAACATTTTTTGGAAAGCAATAGGTTTATTTAATTTTGTAGTTTTATCTTGGTAGCCTTAGCAGTAAGTTATTTTATGCGGTGCAATCCTCTACTTTTCCAGGTTTAGTGTTGATGCCGGCCGTTATTCAGCAAATTTGACAAGAAACAAATTCTTTGTGCCCCGGCAGTCAATAGGTTACTTATGGTACAACAAGTGAAATTTGCTAGTTGTAAAAGGAATTAATGTTTGTGACGAAGAAGAGATAGTATGTCACGACACTGTCTACAAGAGAGAAAAAAACGTTCCCCTATTAATGTGGTAGGTGGGTGATGATTAATCGGCTTGAAGAGTAAAAATAGTTAAGTAAATGAGGAGGAATGGAATAAATGAGTGCCGCTTTTTATAGCGTAGAATTTGATGGGAGGTACAGATGTTGATTGAAGCACAGGGCATTTCAGTAGCAATTGGTGGGCGGACCGTGCTTGATGGTGAGACCGTTCAGTGCCCGCCAGGGGTCATGACAGCCCTCGTTGGTCCAAGCGGATGTGGAAAGACTACACTTTTGCACTGCCTCGGGCTATTGCTCCCGGTTAATCAGGGACGCATCTTGATAGACGGACACGATGTCACAAGCTACGGTACTGCGGCGCGGCGGCGGTTTTGGCGTGATCATGCGGCGTTCATTCTTCAGGATTACGGCATTATGGATGAGGAGTCGGTGGCATTCAATGTCACCATGCAGGCGAGCATCCTTGGGCGGCGTGTCACGGGAAACCAAGAGCGGTTGGCGCAGGTGCTCGAGCAGACGGGTCTCCAGGGTCGAGAAGGCGAGTTGGCTAGCCACCTTAGTGGGGGCGAGAAGCAGCGACTCGCACTGGCTCGTGCCATCTACAAGGACGCTGCATTCTTGTTTGTCGATGAGCCGACCGCCTCGCTTGACTCAACCAATCGGCGAAAGGTTATCGATCTGTTTGCGGACTTCGCTGCGCGTGGCCGCACGGTTATTGTGTCTACGCACGACTCTGAGATGATCAACGCGTGTGGTGCTCGGCATAAGGTCGGTTCCAGCAGTTCGTCAAAACCATTGTCGACCAACGATCCCGGCAACTTAGGAGGTAACTCATGAAATCAACCACGAAGATCATTATCGGTGTCGTCATAGGATTATTGCTTGCAGTTGGAACAATTGCATTCCTAAACGGATGGATCACAGTGTCAAGAGACACTCATCCGCCGTGCGATCAGCTGCCGAACGTAACAGAGGCCAATGCAGCGCTTTCCAGACATCAAGACCTCGTCGAGGAGATTAAAGCTTTGGGTGATGACATTACGGTCGAAGTAGGAAAGCCGTGTCCTGATGACGAGAACCGAGGGCTGGTCATGGTTAGCTATGGTTCAAGATCCGAGCATGACGCAATCTCCGACCTGCTCAGCCGCCGTGACGGGTTTGGGGTCCCAGTGCACCTGGTGAAGCGCTAACTCAACTTCTACACAATTCACTCGGTGTAATCGTTTCCTGCTGTTTACGGCAAGACTGGCTCCCCGTTTTTGTCAAGCAGTATGAACCTGATGCAGACCAACTACGCCAAGCAAGAGGCGCTGGCTAGGCTTTACATATGAGCCCTTGGAGGATTGATTGGAGGCAGAGACAAACGAGTTGAGGAGCAGAAATATTGACAAAAATAGTTGAATAAATGAGGAGGAATGAAATGAAGGGGGAACATTATCTGTTAATCCAGGCAATTACGCCAGTCCCCGGCGATACCGGTTGTGTTCGCCGGGGCTTAGCATGGCAATTTTCAAATAGTTCTTGGAGGTCCAGCTTGTGTATAAACGTATTATAGTGGCTGTCGCGGGCGCGTTGTTTGCTCTGCTTGCGCTACTGGCGGCGATTATCACCGACCTATATGATCGAGACTTTCCTCAGGCGATTGGTGCCGAGAGCAGGTTAAACCTTGATTTCAGCGAATCGGGGCTTTCTATTACTGAAGCGTTTGCGAAGCTGGAGAAGCTCGATGCACGCTGGAATCTTGGGCTGGTCAAGGTTGCGCCAGACCTTGCAAGCGACGGCGATGGCCAGGTCTACGTAGCACTTAACGATAGAGATCTGCCCGACGAATTTACTTGGTTTGGCGGCGATGGTGCAGGCAAGATTGTCGGTAAGGACCGGCTTGAAACCTCCTACCCCGATGGGTTCTATCTCGTGACCGGTGAAAAGGCTCACTTGAGCGAGTTTGAGGACACGCTGAAAAGTGAAGGCGTGAAGGTCGGTCGCGGGGATGCGTCCATTTTTAAAAGCCTTGAATTCGTTGTGCGAGAAAGAGGATTTGCTGCCGCTGTTCTTGCAGCATTTGCGCTGATTGCGGCGCTTGCGTTGTTCTGGTTGTCGTTAAGAGCGCGTGGGCGTGCTCTTCGGGTTCTGGGCGGGTGCCCGACCTCGCGGATTCAGGTTCAGGACCTGGCCGGGTTCGGGGGGGCGCTGCTGGTTTCGGCGGTGGCTGTAGCACTGGTTGCGTCTTGCTACGTAGGTTTGTTTCATGGCTGGATATATGTCGGTACCTTCCTCAATGCGCTGTTCAGTCTGCAGGTCGCTGTTATTACCGTATCCCTGTTGGCTACGCTGATCATGTCAGCTTCCGCATGGCCTAGCGCTACCATGATCGCCACCAGACAACCTGCTGTTAAAAGCTTGCGTTCAGCTGCCATCGTGATCCAGGCGTTAACGTTCCTCCTGGTGGTAGCTGCGGCTGGACCTGCTTGGTCCGCATACAAACATTCCTCAGCTATAGCTGCTGAAATGGCTCAGTGGAAGAAACTCGCAGATCAAGTTGCGATTGTGTTTGCGACAGACGTTGACGAGATGAACCACATGGAGCCGCTGATTGGTAAACTGGTAAAGGATGCGGAATCGCTTGATAAGGTAGCTTTTTCCTACACATATACTCAAGAAATGCCAATGCCAGCCGATTTTGGAGAGTACTCGGCCATCTCTTACGTGAACCAGCGTTGGCTTGATATGGTGACCATGGATGCACCACAGCCTGCTGTTACAAAGGTGCCTTATCATAGCATTCCAAAAGGGCTTGTCAAAATGATTCGAGAAGAGGCCGAGCTTTTGTCGAGGAAAGAGCTTTCCGATGAGCAGTTCGGTAAGTTCAAGTTCTTGCGGCCGATCGACGGATTCCGGTTGCCGGTAGCCCAAGGAGGAGGAGGGGAAAGACTTCACTTTGCGGACGATGTCCTAGTTGTTGTCGTGCCCTCGCTCTACGATACTTATAACGATTCTGCTTTGACTTCCATGGTCTCAGGTAGCAACATCGTATTCACTGGTGTAACTGCTACGCAGGAATTGTTAGGGAAACACGGCCTTGACGTGAAGGCACTGCGTGATCGAGATATCAACGGTGAACTGAAAGTTGTCTATGTTGCCGAAGAGGGGATTCTCCGCGCGCAGTTCGCAGCGTACGTTGTATGGTTGTTGAATCTTGCGCTGATTGCATTAGTTATTGCTTTCACTGTCGCTGCTGCGATTAGTGCATTGATAACCGCGCTGCTGCAGGCGAAGCGTGACTTTCCGCTGCGGGTGGCAGGCCAGTCATGGGTACGGATTCTCCGGAGCCGTGTAGCCAAAGAAATGCTTGTTGGGGTCGGCCTTGTGGGCGTTGTTGTTTTGCTCCAAAGGCCTGATGAGATAGGGGCTGTACTAGTGGCCGCGGTGTATGGGTTGCTTGTTGTGCCGCTGAGTCATCTGTTTGCTGTACGTTGGTGTTTTGATAGAGCCAGCAAACGGCGAATTTGACCGGAGGTAAGATGTCGGATGAAGCCCAGGGCGTTTCAGTACAATTGGCGGTCGGTCCGTGCTTGACGTCACGGACCGTTCGTCTTTCGCCCGGGATCATGACGGCACCCTGGTTGGTCCGAGCGAAATAATTTTCGATTAGTTATACGGTGATTATTACAGATAGGAAAGAGAAATTTCTGAATAGTATTTTTAATCAAAAGCTTATAAATGAAGAAGCTGAATATTGTCAATCGTTTCAAGAAGGACTAATAAAAATAGTTGAAGAAAATGGTTGTATTGATTTCGAAAAGGAGAGGAGAAGACAGAGCTTAATCATATTAAGAGTATGTATAAGATAAGCCGTTGATATGTCAACACAGGTACGAGATTTTAGTAAGGTAGTTTCTAAATGGATTGAATGGGATACCGAGTATGCATATGAGTATTGGACTCCAATCAAACAAGGTATATCACTGAGTGATACAGAGAAAAGAGCGACATTGAACAACCAAAAGAATATTCTGGTGAATTAATCGACTAAGGAAATACCTCTTAAAACAGGAGTGTGAATGTTAAAAGGAGTTAGTTGATAAGCTATAAGGCCAATGTCAAAGCTCCTAAAATACCATTGTACCATGATGGCTGCTTATCTCAAGACCCCACTCAAATCCATCCTTTCCCCTCCGCAATCCTTGCCGCTTCCATCCGGTTTTTCGCATCCAGCTTCTGCATAATCTCAGAAATATAATTCCGGACGGTCCCTGACGACAAGAAAAGCTCCTCAGAAATTTCTTTTGTCGTCTTTCCGATATATGCCAGTCGCAAGATGTCCTGTTCGCGTTCGGTGAGCGGGTTTGTTTCGCGGACAGCGTTGAAGGTAAGTTCCGGACTAAAGGTTCTTTTGCCTTCCGTGCATTTTCGGATGGCGTCTGCGAGATCGTCGATTTCCCCGTCCTTGAGCAGGTAGCCGTGGACATTGCTTTTGACGGCGCGTTCGAAGTAGCCGGGACGCGCAAACGTCGTTAGGATGATGATTTTCGTTTTTGCGCCTTGCTTTGCGAGCTCTTCGGCCACTTCCAGTCCGCTTTTGACCGGCATTTCGATATCCATGAGGCAGACGTCCGGTTCTAGCTTCAGAATGGCGGTGAGCGCTTCTTCGCCGTTTGTCGCCTGGCCGATCACTTCCATGTCTTCTTCAAGATCAAGCAAGGATCCCAGCGCGCTTAACAGCATTCTTTGGTCTTCGGCAATAAATAAACGAATCATTGGATTGCTTCCTTTCCTTCAGCTTTCTTTACATTTGGAACGGCGATGCTTAAAACTGTGCCGTCATGGGTTGAAACGTCGAGAGCGCCGTCGATTAATGCAAGTCTTTCCTTCATTCCGCGCAAGCCGTTACCAAATGGTGTTTTTTGCTGATCCATCCCCATTCCGTCGTCTTTGATGGTAATGCTTATTTTATCATCTGTTTGAGAGATGGAAATGGTGCAATGGGTGGCGCGGCTGTGTTTGACGATATTTGTGGCGGCTTCGCGTATACACATGCTGACAATGTTTTGTGTGACAGGAGGGATATTTGAAAAATCGGAACCTCCCATGTATTCGAATGTGATGTCTGCAGCCCGCAGGATTTGCTGGATGTGGATGAGCTCTTCTGCAATAGTTGCCGTTTTCATATCAGACACGAGTTCCCGGACTTGTTTTAAGGCTGCTCTTGATGTGGTTTCCATTTCTCTTGCTTCTTTTCGCGCCCGTTCGGGGGCGCTGGCGATGATGCGCTGGACAAGCTGGCTTTTTAATGTGAGCAGTGAAAGAGTATGGCCAAGTGTATCGTGCAGATCGCGGGCAATTCGTACACGCTCCTCGCGCTTGACCAGTTCCTTAATATGCTGATTTGCTTCATCAAGCTTTTGTTCCAGTTCCATGCGGCGGTTCATGGAGCGGATGCCGTATGGTGAAATGAGCATAATCACAAGAAAGGGCAGAAAATAAAAGAGCCGATTAAGCAGGGATGGATCTTTCAGCAGATGATAGATAAAAGGGGCGACCAATACAACAACCAGGCTGGCAAGGCCGCACCGGAACGTCTTTTTTTCCCGGTAATAGCCGATAAAGTTCGCTGAAAAAAAGCCTAAAAATACTAAGTTGATATCATAAAATACAGTGTAGATTAAAATGATTGAAAGCTGGATGGCCAGCCAATAAGTAAATAATTTTTTTTGCGGCGGAATAAAAAAAAAGCTGGCGGTACGTCACCAAGAAAAGCAGCACGAGTCCAAAACCGATCAGCTGTTTGATTCCCGAGGTCTGATTTGTCAAATAAGAAATGGGCAGCAGTAAATAGATTAAAAAGATATAAGGAAAAAAGCCGTACCGTTTCGGAAACATGCTGAAGTTTTTTTTCATTCTTGTTCACACCGCTTCTTGTTTTCTTCTTATATATTTAGATAGTAGCATAATAACGATTGAATAGGCTAATAGGAAGAGAATATTTTTCCAGTTTGGCATTTGACCTCGAGCGATTTCCCAGGCGCCGCTGCCATAATGATAGGACGGCAGCCAATGGCCGATATTCTGCATCATTTTTGGCATAATTTCAAGCGGCATCCACATCCCTCCGCATACGGCGAGCCCCATATACAGCACATTGCTGATTCCGGCTGCTGTATCCACTTTTTTCATCATCCCGATCAATGTCCCGATCGCCAGAAACGGGAGCGAGCCAAGCAGGGCCCACAATCCGCACAGGAACCATTCCAATGGGGATAAAGAAACGCCGTTGATCAAGGCGCCGGCTAAGAAGATTACTGTGATCGAAAGAATATGAATGACGCTTTGCCCCGACATTTGAGCGATAAAATAAATGTGGTCGGGAAGAGGCGTTACGCGTATGAACGTCGACCAGCCTTGGGTGCGTTCTTGAACCATGCGGATGCCGAGTGATCGAAGAGCCCATGACGCTGAATGTTGTCATCGACATTAAATAATGCGCATTCCATGCCGCAGGGTCTGGAGCATTCGTATTGACGACATTTGTAAAAATATAATAAAAAGCAATCGGCATGGCCAATGACCAAAAGACAAAATAGCGGTTTCGAAGCATTCTTTTGATTTCCATTCTGCACTGCATCTGAAATACATTCATTTTACTCGTCTCCTTTGCTTGTCAGCTGGCGAAATGCCTCTTCGAGATTTCCGCGCTCAATTTGAATATCATAAGCGCCGATCTTTTCTGAGAAAATGAGTTCCAGTATTTTGTCCGTATTGGCCGTGTCGATGTAAACCCGGTTGTTTTTACGAAAAATCTGTTCGGTTTCTGGGTGCTGATACAGCTTCTCGAGTGACTGTTCCGGATCAACTATAAATGAAACCGAATGCTTCGATATTCTTGATTTTATTTGGAGCGGCGTTCCATCAGCTACTATCTTGCCGTCTTTAAACAGCAAGATTCGTTGCGCGGCATCATCTGCTTCCTGTAAGTAGTGTGTAGAAAAAATGATCGTTTTTCCTTGCTCTGCGAGCGATTGAACCGTTTGCCAAAAGCGGTTTCTTGAAGTGATATCCATGCCGACCGTGGGTTCGTCAAAGATCATCAGTTCTGGATCGCCGGCAAGTGCCAAGGCAAAGCCTAGACGCCGCTTTTGCCCGCCGGACAACTTTTCTGCCTGTGTTTTTAAATCCTTGTCTGTCAAACCTGTCAACGTTCTAAGCTTTTGAAAGGATAGAGGCTTTGGATAGTAGCTCCGGATGAGTTCGATGATTTCACCTGCACGCAAACCAGGCATGACGCTGACTTCCTGGAGCATCGTGCCGATTTTTTCACGCACCCGTTTTTCATGCGGCATGGAATCGAATAATGTGATGTTGCCAGCCGTCGGTTTTAACAGCCCCAATATCATTGAAATCGTTGTTGTTTTCCCGGCTCCGTTTGGCCCTAGAATGGCTACAATTTCTCCTTTTTTAATTGAAAAATCTATCTGATCAACCGCCGTTTTTTGGCGGAATGTCTTTGTCACATTCGTCAAGCTTACAACATTGCTCATGGCTACAGGCCACCTCCTGATTTACTCATTTCATTGTATAAGTTGAGGGAGGCGGATTTTAGTAAGTGATGTCATGAAAATCGGATGACAAATGTCATTTTTTCAAAAATAACAGGGAGCCAGCGAACGGTGCAGAAAGAATCAAAGGGTGTTAAAGCATATGAAGTGGAGGGGTTACGGTAAGATAACAAAGCAGGATGCCATAATAACCAACGCATCATGGAGATAGAGAGAGCGGTCTTCAATTGTGAAAGAAGCTCTCTCTACTTAAAAGGAGATTCTTAACCATTATGATGAACCGGATACTTCCTCCCATTCTTCACAATCTTCTCTTCCACAATCTCTTTCACGTCCAATCCAAGATCGTTGCACAGCATGAAAGAGTAGATCAAAATATCTGCGATTTCTTCACGGATGTTTCTTTATTTGCTTTGAGTGCTTCTTCACTGCTGATCCATTGGAAGTCTTCGAGCAGCTCTGCTGCTTCGATGGAAATTGAGATGGCGAGGTCTTTTGGGTATGGTATTGCCTCCAGTTTCGTTCATCTCTGAATTCGTTGATTGCGTTGATCAGGCTTTGGATATCGTTCATGACCATTTTCCCCTTTCTAACTCGAGTAGTCTCTTTTTTAATTTAGGATCTGTCGCATAAATATAGAGGCCTTGTATGCCCCGCTTCATCAGGACATTTATTGAATTTAGGATGATTTGTTCTTTAATTTGTTCATTCTGTTCTGGAGACAAATCTGTACGTAACACGAATGCCCCTGTATCTTTGTATTTGGAAGTATCAATTACCAGTTCGTCTTTTTCTTCATCATAGCTTACGGAAGGGCCGAGAACGACGCCGACGTAATTTAAATCAAACCCTTGAACGGTATAAATGGAGCCGACTTCTTTAATAGAATTCGGATTTTCCGCCCATGTCACTTTATCTTGGGTGCTGTTCCAGGGCATGTTAATCCCTTCTTCATCAACGATGTAAGTCTTTTTATCTTTTTTATGTAAATAATCAAAGGTCGAGACAATCCGGGAGAGACCGTCTTCACTGTTTTTGCGTTCAATAGCTGTTTTAAACGCAGCAGCATCTTCAAATATTTTAAGCTCGAAGGAGGAGTCTTCAGTCGGAAAGGGAAGAACTTTCTTTTCAACAAAGCTGTCAATCCACTTGATTGTTTCTGGATTGGCGTTCATTCTCATTTGGTCTGTCAGTTTTACGGTTTTCGCATCATACTGATTAATGATTTCCTCGAGCAATCTTTCGTTCCAATAACTTTTAATCTTTAAGACTTGTTTTGGGTCAAAGATCACCACAGTGATTTTACTTCGCTTAATGATTTCATACAGCTGGTTTTGGTAGCGGAAATGGTTATAGGAATCTTCCTTTGTCAGAAGCAGGTGAGCTTCATCTACTAATACGATATCCGCTGTTGCTCCCGTCTTGGTCTTCTCATTAATAAATGGTGTCGGCTTCATGAAACTCTTTTTCTTTAAATTCGGTAAGCTGTTGGCGATGCTCTTATAAGTCTTCAGCATTTCGCTGTGATTTACCAGCAAGTAATTATCTGTTTCTTTCAAAAAAGAGTCTTCACTCTTAGCCAAATCTTGAATCGTATTAAACAGAGAGCTTAACAGGACACTTTTACCTGTGCCGGCATCTCCTTCAATAACAATGACATGATTTCCTTCTTTTTGTATACGTTCTTTACAGAAATCAAGGATCTTATTTTTAATATCAAGCTGCTGAGGCGAGAGCTCTTTATAAGGAGATAACTTATAAATGTCTTTATTCCTAAGGTTTTAAAGAGAATCGTTCACAATTTTCTCTTTTCTCAGCTTCTCCCAAATGACTTGAAAGATATTTTCATTATAAAAGGGTTTCTGATAGTAATTGTGCATTTCCCTAGACCTGGTCTGGCTTACGTTTTGCAGCTGGTAGCGGTTATCGGCGATAAAATAGTTAATTAAATTTATTCAATATTGTATGTCGCAGACTGATGAAATTTCTCATGGCCGATTAAAATAAAGCGATTCAAACTCTTTCGCTTTTCATCATCTATATGATTTTTCAAACGCCGTGCAGCTTGAACCGTTTGTCCAATATATGCAGTCGGTTTCTTTTTCTCGTTATAAAGGATATAAACAATCGGATAGTTATTTATATGCATTGCTTTTACAACATTCACATGGTCTTGAGTAAATTCTCTCTTTTCAAACACAAGTTCATTCATTGTTTCAGCCTCTGAATCTCTTTTTTAAAATAATAGTACCATATTTATGATAAATTAATCTAAATTTTAACAAACAGGAAGCTTTCTGAGGGCATATTGCATAGAAAGGAGGGGGACATCAATCTTATATTGACGCAATATTCCTTCAAGGATATAATATGGAAATCATTTAAGGGGGGATGGCATGGTGTTTAAAAAACCAAAAGTTTTCATAGCAGCGGTTATCTTAGCTCTCAGCAGCTTTGCGGGGACGGCTGCATATGCGCAATCAGGCTACTTTAATACGTATACCGATTATGTTTCCATGTCTAAGTCGGGGTATTTCACGGCGATGCAGGGGATGTGCGTCGACCGCAATAACAATGTGATCTACGCTGCAAAATTGAATAACACGAATCACACGACGCAGTTATTCTCTGTGAAAATGAGCGGTACGGCAAGCAATAGAACCGTTGCACTTCTTAAAAATTCGGATACCAATACTACGAGCTATGATTTAGGGCACGCCAATGACTTGGCTGTCAAAGCATCTGCGGGCGATAAAAGCGTCAGCGTTTATGTGGCGCCGATGTCTGACGGCACTAAGTATGCCAATAAAATCGTGAAGCTCAGCGTCGATACAACGAAAAATACTTATAAAGTGGCTAAAACATATGTGCTGAATTATCAAGGTTCGAATTTGTCGATTGGCGGTATCACATACTCGGTTGGGACGGATAAATTTATCGTAAGATCGGGAAAAAGGTTCTTTATTGGGACATTCAATGATACAACCGGAAAATTCGACTATGAAGCAACGTTTAAATTAAACTATTCGAAAGCTGTTGTGAATCATCAGACAATGGATGTTTCGCATTTCATTCAGCAAGGAATTTCCTTTTACCAGGGGACATTGTATGTGCCGCTTACAAAACCGGACAGCAATGGCAATGCTTCAAATGTGAGCATTATATTGACGTACCCTTTAAATATCAATGAAATGATTAAAGAGCAAAAAACAAACCCGATTCAGGACTTTTCGAAGGAATTGTTTACTCGCAGCGATTTATCTTTCAGAATTACCAGCAGTGCATACACGCTTTTTGAAATAGAGGCTGTCGATTTTGATGACGGGACGCTTTACTTTAATACGAATCGCGGAAAAAGCGGGACGCAAAACGATATGATCGCGACATTTAATGATTATAATTATTATAAGTAAATGACGTGTTGTTAGGTGCAAGGGGGCGGTCTCTTGCGCCGTTTTTGTTACGCGAAGGGAGGTCAATATGTATTTTTCGGCAAAGAAAAAAATAAGAGGCTGGAAAAGACTGAAACGAAGAATAGAATGGTGGAAATCAGACAATATTCAATTGAATATGGAATATTTAAGAGATCATCATAGAGATTACGTTAAATTATGGATATCCCCTTTTTACGGGCTTCAAACAGTGACTCCTCCATTATGGTATAAACGCTTGCTTTTGGAGGCGATGATCGATGTCTATCATGAATGGCATAAGCAATTGAAAGCTGAAAATGAAGATTTCTACTTGAAAATTTGGTTGTATGAGCCTGATTTTATCCGTTCACAAATTGTGGCTGCTTATAAAGAAGCGATTGATTTTTACAGTGGTTCTTTCGACAAGCAAGAAGAAAAAGAAGCGTTCTCTTTGAAAATATACGAACCTTTAGAACATGAGCTGAATGCATTTGAATGGGAACCTCATATTCATACCGTGTATTACCGGCTATCTGATCTGGAGGAGGACCTCGAACTAGGATTGAGAAGCAGCGGCGATGTGCTGCGCATAAAAGAAATGTCCTATTCAAAAGATAATGACGGAAAAGATGAGTGGTATAAAGTGAGCGCAGGAACTGTATGGGTTGGTTCATTAAAAGAGGTGCCGCAGAAATAAGGCCGGTTGTATTGACGCCGGCCTTTCGCTTATCAAAACTGAGGCTGTTCATCAATTGAAAGAATGCTCGAATGTAATGCTTGGGCGATTAAGTCTCCAATTCAAAGTACTTCGCTTCTTCCACGTTCAACTGCATGAAGGAAAAACCTGATAAGCTGAGATGGCTGATATAAGTTGATATGACATCGTGGACTAATGTCTTCTTATACGTATACTTCTCAGTAATATAGATCTAAAGTTCATGTCACTTCGTTAAAAGAAAAAGTATCCCGCCTAACATACAAATGATGATAAAGAAAGCAGTTGAGTTCATAAAAGACTGTTCTTTTCTCATTTCAAGTAACCTCTATTCATGATGACTAATATTAAAACTACTATATTTATAGTACCAAATTAAAGAAGATGAGAAAATGAATTCTATTATAAGGGGTTATGACTACAAAGAGGGCGCCTCCGTGCCGAGGTGCGCTGCTTGAGGGATGCTTCCATTGCCAAAATCGAATGAGCCGTGGTTGCGGGAATACAGAAAAACGCTATGCTGAAAACTTCAGCATAGCGTTTTTTATAGATTAATTCCGAATCAGGTAGTCAAACGCGCCTAAAGCAGCGTTTGCTCCGGATCCCATGGAAATGATGATTTGGTTGTACGGGCTGTCTGTGCAGTCGCCGGCAGCGAACAATCCAGGGATGGTTGTTTCGCCGCGTTTGTCGACTGCGATTTCGCCGATGCGGTTGCGTTCGACGGTTTCAGGCAGCCATTCCGTGTTCGGCACAAGACCGATTTGGACGAAGACGCCTTGGAGCTCGACGTGTTTTTCTTCTCCTGTTTCACGGTCTACGTAAGTAATGCCGTTTACGTTTTCATCGCCCGTGATTTCTTTTGTTTGGGCGTTTTTCACGACAGTCACGTTGGGGAGGCTGTAGAGACGTTTTTGCAGAACTTTGTCTGCTTTCAGCTCCGGCGCAAACTCAAGAACAGTCACATGGTTGACGATGCCTGCAAGGTCAATCGCCGCTTCGATGCCGGAGTTGCCGCCGCCGATGACGGCGACGTCTTTGCCTTCAAACAATGGTCCGTCACAGTGAGGGCAGTATGCGACACCTTTGTTTTTGAACTCTTGTTCGCCGGGTACGCCGATATTGCGCCAGCGTGCGCCAGTTGAAAGAATGACGGTTTTGCTCTTCAGAACAGCGCCGTTTTCGAGTTCTAGATGGAAAAGGTCTTTTTTCTCGAGGCCTTTTGCTCGTTGCAGGTTCATGACGTCGATATCATAATCCTTCACGTGTTCTTCAAGGCTTGCCGCAAGCTTAGGCCCTTCGGTGCGCTTCACGCTGATGAAGTTCTCGATGCTCATCGTGTCAAGGACTTGGCCGCCGAAGCGTTCGGCAACGATTCCCGTACGGATGCCTTTGCGCGCCGCATAGATTGCTGCGCTGGCGCCGGCAGGCCCGCCTCCGACAACGAGTACATCGAACGGTTCTTTATCAGAAAGCTCAGACGCATCTGTGCCGCTGCCCATCTTCGCAAGAATTTCTTCAAGCGTCATTCGGCCGCTTCCAAAGGATTCGCCGTTCAAGTATACGGTCGGCACAGCCATAATGTTTTTGCTTTCGACTTCTGACTTGTATGCCGCACCGTCGATCATTGTGTGAGAGATGTTCGGGTTGAGCACGCTCATCATGTTCAATGCCTGCACAACATCCGGGCAGTTGTGGCATGTGAGGCTGATATAAGATTCGAAGCGGTACTCGCCGCTGATGTTCTTGATTTGATCGATGATTTTTTGATCGACTTTCGGCGGTCTGCCGCTTACTTGCAAGAGTGCCAGCACCAAAGATGTGAATTCGTGACCGAGCGGAACCCCGGCGAATGTCACGCCTGTATCTTCTTCGGCACGATTGACGCTGAAGCTTGGCGTTCTGTCGAGCTGCGCCTTTTCAACAGTGATTTTTGATGACATGGAAGCCAGCTCTTCTACAAGAGCCAGCATATCCTTAGAGACACTGTCATCGCCTGCACTGACTTTAAGGACGATGTCATTTTCAATCATCTGCATGTATTGGTTTAATTGTGCTTTGATATTTGCTTCAAGTACCAATTGAATGCACTCCTTAGATTTTGCCTACTAGGTCAAGGCTTGGTGTCAGTGTTTCAGAACCTTCTTCCCATTTAGCCGGGCAAACTTCGCCTGGGTTTTGGCGTACGTATTGAGCCGCTTTTACTTTGTTGATCAGGATGCTCGCATCACGGCCGATACCGCCTGCGTTGATTTCAACAGCTTGGATGACGCCGTCCGGATCGATGATGAATGTTCCGCGGTCAGCAAGACCTTCTTCTTCGTTCAGCACTTCAAAATTGCGGGAGATCGTTTGAGATGGGTCGCCGATCATCGCGTAAGTGATTTTGCCGATTTTCTCAGAGCTGTCATGCCATCCTTTATGTACGAAGTGAGTATCTGTAGAAACAGAGTATACTTCGACACCTAGTTCTTTTAGAGCTTCGTAGTGGTTTTGAAGGTCTTCAAGCTCAGTCGGGCAAACAAATGAGAAATCCGCTGGATAGAAGCAGAAAATGCTCCATTGGCCTTTCAGATCTTCGTGTGTAACATCGATAAACTCACCGTTTTTGTAAGCTTTTGCTGCGAATGGTTGTACTTCTTTTCCGATTAGAGACATAATATCGTCCTCCTGAATGTAGTTTAAGAGAAATAAAATTGTAAACTTTATTTCTCTATAATTATTATAATTATATACAAATTATCAAATAATAAATATTTTTTGTCAAGGGGAAAGACCTTTATTTTTTTGTTAAGTATTTCAGCTAAAGAAAAGAGTTGGAGTTTCATTTTCATATAGTATGATTGGCACAAATGATAGAGAAGTGAGAATAAAGAGGCCTAATTGAAAATAAAGAAAAGCCGTCGGAATGACGGCTTCAGCGTGTCGACAAATCCTCGCATTCGTTGTCAGGCCTGCGCGTCGGTGCTCACGAATTCCAACATTCGCTGCGCTCCGATGCTCGGCCTTCCTAGACTGCAAGGGTTTTCAATCACGCTGAAAGGATGACAAAATCCCAAAACTAAAAGTCGTTTTGGGATTTTGTCAACAAACTAAAGCCGTCGGAATGACGGCTTTTTTGGCTAAACTCCTTTATACGCGGAACGGTAAATCTCAGCCAGCTCTGAAACGAGCGGCAGCTTAGGATTGGCTGTCGTGCACTGATCTTCAAAGGCGCGCTCGGCCATGAGATCTACTTTGCTTTCGAATGCGGCGGCATCCACGCCGTTTTGTTTAATGCTCATCGGAATTTTAAGCTCTTTGGCAAGCGAGATGATCTCCTGGATGAGGCTTTCAACACCTTCTGCAGTTGTTTTTGCAGGCAGGCCGAGCGTTCTGGCAATCTCCGCGTAGCGCTGGTCGGCTATGAAGTGGCTGTATTTAGGAAATGCCGTGAACTTTTTCGGCTTCGCTGCATTATAGCGGATCACGTGCGGCAGAAGGATGGCGTTTGCCCGTCCATGAGCGATCTGAAACTCGGCGCCAAGCTTATGGGCTAAGCTGTGGTTGATGCCGAGGAAGGCATTGGAAAATGCCATTCCGGCAATCGTTGATGCATTATGCACTTTTTCGCGGGCCAGCTCGTCGCTGCCGTTTTTGTATGCTCTTGGCAGATATTCGAAGATCAGCTGGATGGCCTTCATGGCCAAGCCGTCAGTATAGTCGTTGGCCATGCACGATACGTATGATTCAATTGCGTGTGTCAATACGTCCATTCCTGTGTCGGCCGTGATATGTTTCGGCACGGTCATGACAAATTGCGGGTCAATGATCGCGACATCCGGTGTTAATTCATAATCGGCCAGCGGGTACTTTGTATTCGTTTCTTTGTCTGTAATGACAGAGAATGAAGTGACTTCAGAACCTGTGCCTGATGTCGTCGGGATTGCGACGAATTTTGCTTTTCCTCCCAGTTTCGGGTATTTGACGATGCGCTTGCGGATGTCCAGAAATTTTTGCTTTAAGCCAAAGAATTCAGCATCAGGGTGCTCGTAGAACATCCACATTCCTTTTGCGGCATCCATTGCCGAACCTCCGCCGAGGGCGATGATGACATCCGGCTGGAATTTGGCCATCATGTCGACGCCGTTCATCACCGTTTCGATTGAAGGATCAGGCTCGACATCAGAAAAAATTTCGCAATGAACGTAATCCGGGCGCCTTCTTAAGTAGTGAAGGGCGCGGTCTACATATCCGAGTTTCACCATTCCCGGATCAGTCACAATAAACGCTTTTGAGATGTCAGGCATTTTCGCTAAATATTGGGTTGCGTGTTTTTCAAAATAGATTTTTGGAGGCACTTTAAACCACTGCATATTGACATTCCTTTTCGCCACTTTTTTCGTGTTGATTAAATGAACGGCCCCTACGTTTGACGAGACGGAGTTCCCGCCATATGTGCCGCAGCCGAGCGTTAAAGAAGGCATATAGGCGTTGTAAATGTCGCCGATCGCTCCTTGTGACGACGGTGCATTGACAATGATCCGGCCGGCCTTCATCCTTAAGCCGAATTCTTTAACGGCTTCTTGATCGTTCGTATGAATCACCGCCGAGTGGCCGGTTCCCCCGAACGCCAGCATCTCTTCGGCGCGTTTTAATCCTTCTTCAAGCCCGCTGACTTTGTAGCACGCTAAAACAGGGCTCAGTTTTTCTCTGGACAGCGGGTCATCCGGACCTACACCTTCTAATTCGGCGATGAGGATTTTTGTATCTTGCGGCACTTTGATACCGGCCATTTCAGCAATTTTGAATGCCGGCATGCCGACGATATCAGCGTTTACCGCGCAAGTATTTTCATTGATGACCAATTTTTCGACCTTTGATTTTTCGGTTTTATTTAAGAAATAGCAGTTGTTTCTTGTCATTTCGGCTTTGACGTCTGAGTAGATGCCTTTGTCTATGATGACGGCCTGCTCTGATGCGCAAATCATGCCGTTGTCAAATGTTTTGGATAAGATCAGATCATTGACGGCTTGCTTCAGGTTGGCAGACTTCTCGATGTAGCACGGAACGTTTCCAGGTCCGACGCCAAGGGCCGGTTTTCCGGAGCTGTAAGCGGATTTCACCATGCCTGCGCCTCCTGTTGCGAGGATCAGGGAAACGTTCGGGTGGGTCATTAGGGCTTGCGTTGCATCCAGAGAAGGCGTCTCGATCCATTGGATGCAGTTGTCGGGTGCTCCTGCTTTGACGGCTGCGTCCCGAAGGATTCTCGCCGCTTCGCGGCTGCATTTTTGGGCGGATGGATGGAAAGCAAACACGATTGGATTTCTTGTTTTAATTGATATCAGGGACTTGAACATGGTGGTGGAAGTAGGGTTGGTCACCGGCGTCACGCCGGCGATGACACCGACAGGCTCCGCGATTTCAATGACTCCGTCGTGTTCGTTTTCATTGATGATGCCCACTGTTTTATCGTATTTGATATGATGGTAGACATACTCTGTGGCAAACATGTTTTTAATGATTTTATCTTCATAAACGCCGCGCTTCGTTTCTTCGACGGCAAGTTTGGCGAGAGGCATGTGCTGATCAAGGCCGGCAAGCGCCATCTGTTTGACGATCTCATCAATCTGCTCCTGATCAAAGCTGCGGAATTCTTCCAATGCCTTTAGGCCTTTTTCGACTAGCTGATCAATCATGTTTGAGGCATTTTGCTTTTGTTTCATGTTCTTTTCTTCGATTGCCATTGTAAACCCTCCAGTGAATGAATAGGAATTTGATTACAACAGGATGTCCAGGGATGAATGAAGTCGGTAAAGTTTGTGAAACATTTCACAAGTTAGGTTAAAAATTTTTATCCCTGAAGCGGATATCTGGTTTATTTTGGCATCAATCCTCCTTTTCTGTTGTTGAATTTATCATAGCACGAATTTGAAATATAAGTTTGTGAAATGTTGAACAAAGTATGAAAATCCATTTGAGTGAAATAAGAATGCACCCCGAGATCCGGGGTGCAGTTTTTAATACCAGTCCGTATGAAACACGCCTTCCATATCCGTCCGCTCATACGTGTGAGCGCCGAAATAATCGCGCTGGGCCTGCAGGAGGTTTGCGTTTGAGCGGCCTGTGCGGTAGCCGTCGTAATAGGAAAGGGCAGTGCTTAGGCACGGGAATGAGATGCCTGAGCTGATGCCTTCGCAGACGACCTTCCGCAAGCCGGACTGGTATTCTTTTAGTTTTTCAGCGAAGTCAGGTGCGACCAGCAGGTTGGACAGGTCCGGCTGTTTGTCGAACGCCTCGCTGATGAGATTTAAAAATTGTGCGCGGATGATGCAGCCGCCGCGGAAGATGAGGGCGATGTCCTTTAACGGCAGGTTCCATCCGTTCAGGTCAGATGTCATTTTGTATTGAGCGAAGCCTTGTGCATAGGCGCAGATTTTGCCCATATATAATGCCTGTCTGACGCGGTCGATCCACACGTTTTGATCCAGGCGCCGTTCTTCTGTTGCAGGTCCGGCCAATACTTTTTCCGCAGCTGTCCGTTCGTCTTTTAATGATGACAGGTAACGGGCAAACAGGGATTCCGTGATAATCGATGATGGAATGCCGTTGTCGACGGCCTGCAGGCTCGTCCATTTGCCCGTGCCTTTTTGGCCGGTTTTGTCGAGGATGACGTCGATGAGTGGAGCGCCCGTCTTCTCATCCTTTTTCCGCAGGATCTCCGCCGTGATTTCGATTAAATAGCTGTTCAGCTCTCCTTGATTCCACGTGTCGAAAATGTCAGCGATTTCATCTATCGGCAAAAGAAGCTTTTCTCTTAAAAACGTATATGCTTCGGCGATGAGCTGCATGTCTGCGTATTCGATGCCGTTGTGCACCATTTTGACAAAATGACCCGCGCCTTTCGGACCGATGTAGACACAGCATGGATCTCCATCCACTTGGGCGGCGATTTTTGTGAGAATCGGAGCGGCTTTTTCGTAGACGTCCCGGTCTCCGCCTGGCATAATGGATGGGCCTTTTAAAGCGCCGATTTCGCCGCCGGAAATGCCGATTCCCAAGTAGCCGATTCCTTTCACTTTCAAACTGTCATATCGTCGTTCTGTATCTTCATAGTGGGAGTTGCCGCCGTCCATGATGACGTCCCCTTCTTCAAGCAGAGGGACGAGCGAGTCGATGACAGAATCGACCGGTTTGCCTGCTGTGACCATAAGAAAGATTTTTCGCGGCTTTTCTAAAGACTGTACGAAATCTTCAAGCTCATAGTATGGCTTGACTGTTTGGCCTCCCGTTTTTTGGACGAGTTGATCGGTTAAATCCCTTGTGTAGTTATAGACGGCGACTTGTTCGCCTTTGCTTGCCATGTTCAGGGCGATATTGCTCCCCATGACCCCCAAACCTATGACACCGATTGTATTGCACATGTAGTACCTGCTCCTTCACTAAAACTTTTTTATACAAATAGACTTAACAATAAAGTAAATCCTAATCCGGCCACCGCGATAATTGTTTCAAGCAGTGTCCAGGTGGCGAATGTTTCTTTCATGCTCAGGCCGAAATACTCTTTGAACATCCAGAAGCCCGCGTCGTTGACATGGGAAGCGATTACACTTCCTGCCCCTGTTGCAAGCACAACCAGTGCAAGATTGACATCGCTTTGTCCGAGCATCGGAAGAACGAGTCCGGTCGTGCTTAATGCAGCAACTGTCGCGGAACCTAAAGAGATTCGCAGAATCGCGGCAATGACCCAGGCGAGCAAGATCGGCGACATGGCCGTTCCTTTGAATAATTCAGCTACATAGTCGCCTACTCCGCCGTTGATCAAGACTTGTTTGAATGCGCCGCCGCCCCCGATGATCAAGAGCATCATTCCGATTTGAGTAATGGCGGTTGAACAGGAATCCATCACTTGTTTGATCGGGATCTTTCTGGCGATACCCATCGTATAAATCGCGAACAACAGGGAGATGACCATCGAAGTCGAGGCATTCCCGATTAAACGAATCGCTGCCAGGAAGCTGTTGTCTGCAAGTCCCATTGTTTCTTGAATGAGAGTAATAATAGTCGAAATCGACATGATAATGACTGGAAGCATAGCTGTGAAGACGCTGATGCCAAAGGCTGGCGTCTCTTCAAGCTTGAACGTTTTCTGTTCACCGAGTGAAGCGATGCTGCCCATTTTCTCAAATGATTGCGGTACGATTTTTTTCGCCAGTTTCGTAAATAAAGGTCCGGCCAAAAGAACGGTTGGAATTGCAACAATGATACCGTAGAGCAGCACTTCCCCGATATTGGCGCCGAGTTCTCCCGCGATAGCCGTCGGTCCCGGATGCGGAGGCAGGAAGCCGTGTGTGACGGATAAGGCCGCCGTCATCGGAATTCCGAGGTATAAAATAGAAATCTTCAATTCTCTTGAAATTGCGAATACAATTGGAATCAATAAAACCAATCCGACTTCGAAGAATAAAGCAACCCCGATGATAAAGGAGGCGATGACGACCGCCCATTGGATGTTTTTCTCCCCGAATTTGTTGACGAGGGTCATCGCAATGCGCTGAGCGCCCCCTGAATCCGCGATCAGCTTGCCCAGCATGGCGCCGAGCCCGAAGATCAATGCGATATGGCCGAGCGTTCCGCCAAGGCCTTGTTCAATCGTTTTGACGATGTCGTCAAACGGCATTCCAAGTGCCAATGCAACACCGAACGATACGATAATCAAGGAAACAAACGTATTCAGTTTTAACCCCATAATCAAAAGCAATAATGCGACAATCCCGATTGCTACGATTAATAATGGCATGATAACGCCTCCAATTCTTCCCCTATTTTTTGCTGGTTAAGCTTCTTTGATAATTTGCAATTTGTGTATACTCGTTTTCCAGTGCTCGAGATAAGTTGATAAAGATCGGCATTAATTTTCTGTATTCTTTGGCCGATTCTTCTTTCGGCGCGTGTCTGTGCGTGCTTCCGACCATGTCGGAGACGACATCGAACGAATCGATTTTTCCCGTCGCGTACAGTCCCAAAATGCAGGCTCCGAGACAAGAGCTTTCATAGCTTTCCGGCACGACGACTTCCGATTCGAAAATATCGGCCATCATTTGCCTCCACACATCAGACCTTGCGAAGCCTCCGGTCGCCTGAATTCGGGCAACTGGACCGTCCATGCATTCTGTCAACGCCAGGAAGACGGTGTACAGATTGTAAATAACCCCTTCCAATGCCGCGCGGATCATGTGTTCTTTTTTATGGGACATGGTGAGGCCGAAGAATGAACCGCGCACATCCGGATTCCAGAGCGGCGCCCGTTCGCCTGCGAGGTATGGATGGAACAGCAGTCCGTCGGCACCCGGTCTGACGCGTTCGGCAATTTTGGTCAAGACATCATATGGATCAATGCCGAGGCGTTTTGCGGTTTCGATTTCTGATGAAGCAAATTCATCTCTGATCCAGCGAAGGACGATCCCGCCGTTGTTGACTGGCCCGCCGATGACCCAATGGTTTTCAGTTAAGGCATAGCAAAAGATTCTGCCTTTTTCATCGGTTTGCGGCTCATCGATAATCGTGCGAATCGCGCCGCTTGTCCCGATGGTGACGGCGATTTCGCCTTTTTTAATCGCGTTGACGCCGAGGTTGGACAGCACGCCGTCGCTTGCGCCGATGACAAACGGCGTTTGCGGATCGATTCCCATCATCGCCGCCAGTTCCGGATTGCAATTATGGAAAATTGCTGTTGTCGGAACGAGCTTTGATAAGTGGTCGGGCGTGATGCCGGCAATCGCAAGTGCTTCCTCGTCCCAGGCCAAGGTTTTGAGATTCATCATTCCCATCGCCGAAGCTAATGAGTGATCAACGACATATTGATCAAATAGTTTTTTGAAAATATATTCTTTGATTCCGATATATTTTTTCGCTTTGGCAGCGGTTTCAGGATGTTCGTTCACAATCCACGTGATTTTGCTTAGCGGCGTCATCGGGTGAATCGGCGTTCCCGTCCGTTTGTAGATATTGTGCCCGTTCATTTCTTCTTTGATTTTATGAGCCCAGCCTTCGCTTCTGTTATCTGCCCAAGTGATGCAGGAGGTGAGCGGCTTGTCGTTTTCGTCCATCGCAATCACGCTGTGCATCGCACTGCTGAATGAAATGAATGACGGCTGTTTGTCGGGATGCTGCTGCATGATTTTCGCCGTTGACTGGATGACGGCCTGAAAGATCTCATCCGGGTTTTGTTCAGCGGTCGAGATGTCCGGCGTGTGAAGCGGGTAGCCGATGCTTTCCTTTTGGATCACGTCCCCTTTTTCACTGAATAAAACCGCTTTCGTGCTTGTCGTACCGATATCTATGCCTAACATATAACTAGTCATTTTGTTGTTCGGCTCCTTTCGCCAGCATTTGTTGCGACAGCCATAGATCTTCAACTTTACCTTGTACGTCATCGAAATTTTGATGTAGGGATTTAAGCATCAGATCCCTGTCTTTCGTTTTGATCGCTTGAATATAAAGTTCATGGTTATCGAGAATTCGTTCAAAGTCTTCGTATTTTTCTTTTAAGCGGGCCCGCATGGATAAAAGAATAAAGCTTTCCATCACAGGTTTGAGATTGTTCCATATCATCAAAATGTAAGAATGATTGATGGAGCGGACAATCGTTTCGTGAAATAAGACGTCTTGAAATGAGAACTCGTCGGCATCTTTGTATTTGATGGAGACTTTCATCATCTCCAATATTTTGCTGAGGTCTGTTACCAGTTCGTCGACATTGGCCTGTCCAAGCCGTTCGAATACGAATGTTTCCATCACCAGGCGCACATCATAAATTTCTCCTATTTCTTTTTCGGTTAAACCGATGACAACGGCCCCCATCCGTTCCAAACGGATGATTTTTTCCGATGCCAGTATTTTTAAAGCCTCGCGGATGGGAGACCGGCTCACCGAGAATTCCGCAGCCAATTTATTTTCAGATAAAATGGTACCGCTTTCAATCAAACCGGAAATAATGCGCATTCTCAGCTCGCATGCGACGCGAACACCAGTTGAAGCTCTAGAAAGCCACTTCTCCGGATATAAAAGGCCTTTAGATTCGCTCATACACTCACCTTCCTAGTTATACGAGTATACTTGTATACAAGTATGATAACGCGATTATTTTGATTATGCAAACACTTTCATTTTAAATTTTTCGAAGAATTTTTCCATTTAGAAACCATTTGTTTTGCAGAAGCGCTTTGAAAGCCCCCCTGAAGCAAAAAAGTAAAGGGAGCAGGTGCCCTTTATGTTTTGACCATTTCTGTGGCAATGTTGTACAAAGCCTTCGGAAACACCTATCTTGTTTTCGTTTGTTAATTTAATTAATTAACCATGGTACAATAAAACCTACGATATGGTGTAAATGGAGGATTTCACATGCAGCGCGGTACATTTCAATTAATGAAATCGGTGAACAAATCGATCATTCTTAATAAAATCAGAACATCAGAGCCGATTTCGAGAGCTGAGATCGCCAAGGAAACAAAGATCACCCCTCCCACGGTCTCAAGCATCGTCAAAGAGCTCATCGGACAAGGACTCGTTAAAGAAAGCACGCTCGGTCGTTCGAGCGGCGGAAGAAAGCCGACCATGCTCCACATCAACACGGGTGCCTATTATGTCATTGGCATTGATGCCGGGCCTGAGACGGTGGAGTGCGTCTTAACCGATTTAGCCGGAGGGATTTTGCAGCGGACGTCCAGCCTGCTGAAAAAACCGCTGACAAACGAGAGGTTCATGGAAGTTTTAAAAGAAAGTGTCTATGCCATTTTGGGACGTGCCGATGTCGAGCAAGAAAAGATCATCGGGATCGGCATTGCAATGCACGGTGTGGTCGATGCTGAAACGGGAATGTCGCGCATCGCACCGATTTTAAACTTAACCAATATCCCCATCAAAGATGTGCTGGAACAAGAATTCAACTTAACCGTAAGAGTTGAAAACGATGCCCGGGCGATGGCGCTTGGCGAATCGTGGTTCGGCGGCCGCGATGACGCAGGGAGCATGGCTGCCGTGAATATCGGCCGCGGCGTCGGTGCGGGGATCGTCATCAACGGAAAACTGTACCATGGAGCTGAAGGGATCGCGGGTGAACTGGGCCATATGATCATTGATATCAATGGAGAAAAGTGCGAGTGCGGCAACCGCGGCTGCCTGCAGACGATTGTGAGCGGAAAAGCAATTGCCGAACGGGGGAAAAAGCGGTTGAAAGAAAGCACTGACAGCCTGACAGCCAAAGATTTGTTTGAAATGGCCGAGAACGGCTGCCAAACATGTATCGAACTTTTTCAGGAAACCGGTGTGATCATCGGAATCGGGCTGACCAATTTCATTCATCTTGTCAATCCGGGCAAAATCGTGCTGGGAGGAGGAGTGATGAAGGGCGGGAGGTTCATATTGCCGGCGATACGAGAAACGATACAGCAGAAAGCTTTAACAGCCGAAGCGAGGCAGACAGAAGTGACGATAACGAAGCTCGGCGATGAAGCGACGCTTTACGGAGCCGTTTCATTGCTGCTGGCGGAGCTGTTTGATCCGGTGCTAAAATAAGCTTATTTTTTCGCCTATTTTAACACCGGTGAAGCCTTACCCCTGATGATTGACTGTGCGGATAAAGCGCATGAAAGCTTCGCGGTCTTTGAATACTCCGGCGTCCTCAAGGGCTTTGACAAATTTCTTGCCAAGTTCTTTTCGTACAATTGATTCAGCCTGCTCCGGTTCGGACAGCTCTCCGTATTCGGTTTTGAGCTGTTCGGCCCATTCCCGGTGATGCGCTTCAACGGCATCTGACTGACCGAGCAGGAATTCTTTCACTGCCGCCAATTCGGTCTTTAAGCGGGGAGGAAGGACGGCCAGGCCCATCACTTCGATTAAGCCGATATTCTCTTTCTTAATATGGTGAACGTCAGCATGCGGATGGAATATGCCGTATGGGTGCTCGGCAGATGTCCGGTTGTTTCTGAGCACAAGGTCGATTTCATAAACGCCGCTCACGTTTCTTGCGATAGGCGTAATCGTGTTATGTGGCGTGCCATCTGTAAAAGCCGAGATATCCGCTTGTTGATCCGAGTAGTTTTTCCAAGTCTGAAAAATATGGTCCGCCGCTTCAACAAGGCTGTTGATCGCAGTTCCTTTCAAGCGGATGACGGACATCGGCCATTTTAAAACGGAAGCTTCGATGGCCGGATGCTGTTTGATTTGAAAGGAGAACGCGCCTTCCGCGCGCGTCATCGCAAACTCATATCGTCCGGCCTGATAATGGTCATGGCTTAAAATAGACCCGCCGACGATCGGCAAATCGGCATTCGATCCGATAAAATAATGCGGAAACAGCTCAGTAAAAGCAAGCAGCCTGTGAAAGGCAAGCTTATCAATTTTCATCGGCCGATGCTGCTCAGAAAATAAAATGCTGTGTTCGTTATAGTAAGCATATGGAGAATATTGAAAATACCAGTTTTCTCCGGCGAGCGGGACTTTAATAATCCTGTGGTTTGCCCGGGCAGGATACCCGATTCGTCCCGCATACCCCTCGTTTTCTTTGCACAGCAGGCACATCGGATAGCTGCGCGATTGTTTTGCAGCGGCGCGCTCCCGTTTGATTTGTTCAGGGTCTTTTTCCGGCTTTGACAAATTGATCGTAATATCCATTGTGCCGTAAGGCGTATCCATCTGATACGAAATATTTTTTTCAATTCGCTTCGTCTGGATATAGTTGCTGTTTTTGCTGAGCTGATAAAAATATTCGGTGGCTGCCAGCGGCGATTGTTCGTATTTCTGCTGGAACACTGCATTGATGACAGAAGGTCTTGCAACAAAGCAGTTCATCACATTTGCCGCCAGCATGTCTTTCGCGTCTAGATCGTCGGTTATCACGCCGTGTTCGACTGCATAGGCTGCGAGTTTTTCCAAAAGGTCTGGGATGGAGTCGCCGGAAGCAGCAGTGGCTTCCTCAGGAAACGATTCCAAGCCCAGCAGATTCATCACTTGGTTGCGCGCGTAGTTCACGTCAGCCGGTTCGATAAACCCTGCTTCAAGCGCTTTTTGAATGAGTCCGGCTATGTCTTGTTCAATCATGTTGACACTTCCTTCCTGTAACCGTTTGGATGCGAGGAATGCCACTTCCATGCATCTTCAATAATCTTTGCTACAGATGTGCGCGAAGGCCTCCAGCCCAGAACTTGCTTTGCCTTGTGAGAGCCGGCAATCAGGATGCTCGGGTCGCCGGCTCTGCGCTTGCCGATCTCGGCGGTAATGTCTTTCCCGGTTGCCTTTCTGGCCGCATCAATCATTTCTTTCACCGAAAATCCTTCGCTGCTGCCGAGATTGAATATATCGCTTTTGCCGCCTTTTCTTAAATAGTCTAATGCCGACAGATGAGCGTCAATGAGGTCTTCAACATGAACATAGTCGCGGATGCATGTGCCGTCGGGCGTATCATAGTCATCGCCGAAAATCGTTATATGCGGTCTTTGGCCGAGAGCGGTCTGCAGGATGAGGGGGACTAGGTGTGTTTCCGGACGGTGGTCTTCTCCGATTTCTCCCGTCTCCCTTGCCCCTGCAACATTGAAGTACCTGAGAGACACAAAGCTGATCCCATGGGCTTCTTCAGTCCGCTTCATGAGCTTTTCCATGATCAGTTTCGTTTCCCCGTAGGTGCTTGTCGGCATTGTCGGCATGTCTTCTGTAATCGGCAACGATTCAGGCTCTCCGTAGACGGCCGCCGTCGAGGAGAATACGATTTTTTTTACATCGTGCTCGAGCATCGCCTGAAGCAAAACCTGTGTTCCGGATACATTGTTGTCGTAATATTTGAGCGGATCTTTCATCGATTCGCCGACAAGTGAACTGGCGGCAAAATGGATCACTTCTTCAATACGTTCCTTTTCGAAAACCGTGCGGAGGAAATCGCGATCGCGCACATCCCCTTCATAAAAGATCGCATCAGGATGTACTGCCTGTCTTTGGCCGGTCTCGAGGTTGTCAACGACAACGACGTTTTCGCCTCTGTCTATTAATTGGTACACGGCGTGTGAACCGATATAGCCGGCACCGCCCAAAACCAACACGCTCATATCCATTCCCCTTTCTATATTTCTTTGGCGCCGTCGCCTATTGCCGCAGTATAAAAAGCGGCATCATAGCCAACCGTTTCGCGGTAGACGGCATTCACGCGTTCTTTAAAGCTGTCTGTCCGGTCTTTTTCTACAATCGCAATCGCACAGCCGCCGAACCCGGCGCCGGTCATGCGGGCGCCAAGGACACCGTCTTGTTCCCAGGCCGCCTGGACAATGGCATCAAGCTCCAGCCCCGTCACTTCATAATCATCCCTTAATGACAAATGGGATTCATTCATCAGCTTGCCAAATCCGGCGAGGTCGCCTTCGCGAAGTTTTTCAAGCGCCTTCAGCGTCCGGGCATTTTCGTAGACAGCATGTTTGGCGCGTTTTTGATTGATTTCATTTCTGATGAGGTGCTGATGGGCTTCAAATCCTTCCATCGTCAATTCGCCCAGGCTTGCGATCGACAACTCCTGTTGCAGATCGCCGAGCGCCTCTTCACATTGGGTGCGCCTTTCATTATATTTAGACCCGGCCAGCGTCCGCTGTTTGTTTGTATTGATGATGATCACATCGTGTTCTTTCAACACGAAGGGAGCGTATGTGTAATCAAGTGTACGGCAGTCTAGCAAAATCGCGTGATCCTTTTTCCCCATGCCGATCGCGAATTGATCCATAATGCCGCTCCCCACGCCAATGTATTCGTTTTCGACTTTTTGTCCGAGCTTCACCATGGAGATCGTGTCTGTCTGCAAATCATAAAGCCCTTTTAACAAAACGCCTGTCGCAAGCTCAATCGATGCGGAAGAAGAGAGGCCCGCTCCGTGCGGAATATTTCCGTAATACAAAATATCGGCGCCGTGAACGATTTGATGGCCTGCCGCTTTCGTCAAAAGGAACATTCCCTTCGGATAATTGGCCCAGCCGTCGGACTGGTCAAAGGCTAAATCGCTCAAGCTGCATTCAATTATTCCTTTGTCAGGGAAGTTCTTTGAATAGAAGCGGATCATTTGATCATCGCGCTTCACGCCAAGGGCATAGGTGCCAAATGAAATCGAGGCGGGGAAAACATGCCCTCCATTATAATCCGTGTGTTCGCCGATTAAGTTGATCCTTCCCGGAGCAAAAAAGGTTCGCGGTGTCTTTTCTGTCTTAAAAATAGAACGAAAGTCGTTTGATAAAGCGGCTGCAGTATTCATATATCCTCCTATTCGTTTGACGTACCAGACTTAATAAATTAATTTAATTAAGTTCAACCCCAGTTTACTACGGGTTTTCGATTGGTGCAATAAAAAGTGTTTTTTCAAATGAAGCGTTTTCATGTAAAATCCTTATTGGCGGGGATAGGGCAATCAGCACTTGACTTTTACGCAAATCAACGTTAAATTAGTAAAATATTTTACTAAAAAATTTGATATTTAAAATAAAGGTGTTCATATGGAGGTTTTACAATCGTGGCGACGATAAAAGATGTTGCAGAAAAGGCGGGGTATTCCATCTCAACGGTTTCCCGCGTATTGAATAACGACGAAAGCCTTTCCGTACCCGATGAGACGCGGGAGAAAATATTTGAAGTGGCGGAAAGCCTGAACTACCGCAAGAAAACGATCAGGACACTGGTAAAAAACATCGCGTTTCTGTACTGGCTGACGGATAAGGAAGAGCTCGAAGACGTGTATTTTAAAACGATGAGGCTGGAAATCGAGAAGCTCGCAAAGCAATTCAACGTCGAACTGGCAACGTATAAAATTTCGGGAGGCATTGACGCCATTCCCGAAAACATAGAAGGATTCATTGCCGTCGGCTCGTTTTCAGATGATGAATTAATCCGATTAAGACAGATGACGCCTCACGGTGTATTTATCGATTCGACGCCTGATCCGAATCACTTTGATTCAGTCAGGCCGGACTTAAAGCAGATGACGAGGAAAACGGTAGATTTTCTCATTGAGAAAGGGCATGAAAAGATCGGCTTTATCGGAGGTACGTACCACAACCCCAATACAGATGAAGACGAAATGGACGTAAGGGAACGAACGTTTCGCGAATATATGAAGGAAAAAGGGCTCTTGGAGGAAAGCTTTATTTTTTGCCGGAGGGGTTTTTCGGTGGAAAACGGCTACCATCTGATGGACAAAGCAGTTGAAACATTGGGAGAAAAGCTGCCGACGGCCTTTTTTACAGCGGCGGATCCGATTGCCGTAGGCTGCCTTCAGGCCTTAAATGAAAAAGGGATCGCCATCCCGGGCAGAGTCAGCATCATCAGCATCAACAACATCAGTGTAGCGAAATACGTATCTCCCCCGCTGACGACATTCCATATCGATATTAAAGAGCTTTGCAAAAACGCTATTGAATTGCTTTTGGAACAAATACTTCAAAAAAGAAAAGCTGTAAAAACGCTATATATCGGTGCCGAACTGGTGGTCAGGAAAAGCACCAATTAAAAAAGCGCGGGCTGCTGTTCACAATCCGCGCTTTTTTTCGTAAAACATTTTACCTGTGTAAGTAAAATAATTGTTTACACTTTTCCTAAGACATGCTATATTGTTTTTGTAAAGCGCTTTCACTCCAATAAAAGGAATGAGACAAATGATGAATATGAAAAAATATGTTGGAATCAGCAGTGTCATTGCTCTCAGTTTGTCTTTAACTGCCTGCGGGCCTAAAGAGAGCAGCAATGGAGCATCAGACTCGAAGCAAAAGGAACTCGTGGTCTGGGAAGATAAAGAGAAAAGCGAAGGCATTAAAGATGCCGTCGCCCAATTTGAAAAAGAGCACGGCGTATCTGTCAAAGTCGTTGAAAAGCCTTACGCAAAGCAGATCGAAGACTTGCGGATGGATGGACCGGCGGGAACGGGTCCGGATGTGTTAACGATGCCCGGAGACCAAATCGGGACAGCGGTAACGGAAGGTTTGATCAAGGAATTAAAGGTGGACAAAGAGATCCAATCGATCTATACGGAACCTGCCATGAGATCGCAGGTGACAAACGGCAAGGTCTACGGCCTGCCGAAAGCGGTCGAAACGACGATGCTCTACTATAATAAAGATTTAATTTCTGAAAAAGAACTGCCGAAAACGCTGGATGAATGGTATGAGTATTCCAAAAAAACGGCTGACGGCAAAAAATTCGGCTTCCTGGCGCTGTTTGACCAGATTTATTATGCACAGAGCGTCATGGGAGGGTACGGCGGCTACATTTTTAAAAGCGATGCCGACGGCACTTATGATCCGGCCGACCTAGGCTTGAACAACAAAGGTGCAGTCGAAGGCGCCGAGTACATTCAGAAGTTTTACCAAGAGGGGCTGTTCCCTGCCGGAATTATTGGGGAGCAGGGCATCAATGTGCTGGAATCGCTGTTTACGGAAGGAAAAGCAGCAGCGATCATTTCAGGCCCGTGGAACCTGGAACCGTTCAAAAAAGCGGGTATCAATTACGGGGTTGCCAAGCTGCCTAAACTGTCCAACGGCAAGCATATGAGTTCTTTTGTCGGCGTGAAGAGCTACAATGTAAGCGCTTATTCGAAGAATGCCGATCTAGCCGAACAATTAGTCGTCTTCCTCGCCAATAAAGAAAACTCAAAGAAGAGATATGAGATCACAAAAGAAGTACCCGCAGTCAAAGAACTGGCGGATGATCCTGCCGTCACAAAAAGCGAAGCGGCTCAAGCCGTTGCCGAGCAATCTCAGTACTCAGAGTTGACACCGAATATTCCTGAGATGAATGAAGTATGGACGCCGGCGGATGCGGCTCTGCAAACAATTGCAACCGGAAAAGCCGAACCGAAAAAAGCGCTTGATCAAGCCGCGGAAACGATACAAGGACAGATCAAAGCGAAGCACAGCGGCAGCAAATAAGCCGCGGGCGGTGGTGTCAAACTTGTCTTAAGTTTGGCGCCATTTATTATAAGCACGTCCATATAAAGAGGTGAAGGAGAAGGTGCAGCATCGCAAAAAAGCTTTACTATTATCAATTATTCCCGGTCTGGGCCAATTCTACAATAAACAATGGATAAAGGGTCTGTTATTCCTTCTTTTAGGCGTCTCGTTCTTTGCGGTTTTTGGCGATTTGCTGAATATGGGGCTGTGGGGCCTGTTTACGCTTGGAACCGAAGTGCCGCGCGACAACTCGATTTTTCTATTGGCAAAAGGCATTATTGCTGTGATTGTCACCTGTTTTGGGCTGGCTGTCTATTACGCCAATTTGCGGGACGCCTACCAAAACGGAAAGAGGCGCGATGAACAAAAGGAGCTCAGTTCACTCAAGGAACAATATCATAATTTAATAGCTCAGGGATATCCGTATCTCATCAGCGGGCCATCGCTGTTCATCCTGGTTTTTGCCGTTGTTTTTCCGATTTTGTTCAGCTTTGCATTAGCTTTTACAAACTATAACCTCTACCATTCTCCGCCTGCCCGCCTTGTCGATTGGGTAGGAATTAAAACGTTTTCCGAAATTTTCACCGTTGATATTTGGCGGTCGACCTTTTTGGATGTTTTAGCTTGGACCATTGTTTGGACGCTTGTCGCTTCCACGCTCCAAGTCGGGTTGGGAATTTTGTTGGCGGTTGTCGTCAATCAGAAGGAAGTCCGCTTTAAAAAAATTTTCCGGACGATTCTTGTCTTGCCTTGGGCCGTGCCCGGTTTTGTTACCATTCTCGTGTTTGCCGGCCTTTTTAATGACAGCTTCGGTGCTTTCAATCATCAAATCCTCGCCGCATTCGGCATCGATCCGATTCCTTGGATGACGAATGCCAATTGGACGAAGCTGGCGCTTATTCTTATGCAGGGCTGGCTCGGATTTCCGTATGTGTTCATTGTAACAACCGGTGTTCTGCAGTCGATTCCGGATGACCTTTATGAAGCGGCGACGATTGACGGAGCGTCTGCGTTTTCGAAATTCAGGCATATTACACTGCCGCTGATTTTAATCGCGATGGCGCCGATTATCATTACGCAATTCACTTTTAATTTTAATAACTTCAATATTATTTATCTATTCAATGGAGGCGGTCCGGCTGTTCCCGGGTCAACAGCGGGAGGAACCGACATCCTGGTGTCCTGGATTTACAAATTGACGATGCAGTCGAGCCAGTACTCTTTAGCCGCCGCATTGACGATCCTGCTGTCGGTCTTTGTCATCTCAATTGCACTGTGGCAGTTCAGACGGACAAATTCTTTCAAAGAGGGGGCTTAACGTATGAAGAAAAGAAGATTCTTTCGGCTCCTTCTGACCTATTCTCTGTTGGCTTTTATGACAGCCGTTATCATATACCCTCTGCTTTGGACGGTGGGGGTCAGCTTTAATCCCGGCAACAGTTTGGTCAGCACTTCTATCATTCCGGCAAATCCGACATTGGATCACTATAAAGAATTATTCGCCGGCAAAGAGAGCCTCCAATACGGGCAATGGTATATAAACTCGCTGAAAATCAGCATCTTTACGATGATCGGATCGGTCATCAGCGTTTCTTTTACAGCTTATGCTTTTTCACGGTTTCGTTTTAAAGGAAGGAAAAACGCTTTAGTTTTATTCTTGCTGCTGCAAATGATTCCTCAATTTTCGGCTTTGGTTGCGCTCTTCGTTTTAGCGCAGATGCTTGGAATGATGAACAGCCATTGGCTGCTGATTTTGCTGTACATCGGCGGGCTCATACCGATGAACACGTATTTGATGAAAGGGTATATGGACTCCATTCCCATCGATTTGGATGAGAGCGCTAAGATTGACGGCGCAAGCAATACAAGGATTTTCCTGCAGATTATTATGCCGCTATCCAAACCGATGATCGCGGTCGTTGCCATGAACGGATTCACCGGGCCGCTCGGGGATTTCGTTTTGTCTTCGACGATATTGCGGACACCGGAGTCGTATACATTGCCGATCGGTTTATACAATTTAGTCAATGAGGTGATGGGAGCCAGCTATACGACGTTTGCCGCCGGCGCTATTTTGATCAGCATACCGGTAGCCGTCATCTTTATCATGCTGCAAAAGAACTTTGTGTCAGGATTGACGGCAGGCGGAACGAAAGGATAGTCCGAAGGAGAAAATGGTCTAAAAAAGGAGAGTATTATGCCAAAAATTTATACGACCCAAGCAAGATACATGCTTCACGGGGGAGACTACAATCCGGATCAGTGGCTTGACCGTCCGGATATTCTTGCAGATGACATCAAGCTGATGAAGCTTGCCCATACGAATACATTTTCAGTGGGGATTTTTTCATGGAGCGCCCTTGAGCCGGAGGAAGGCGTCTATACGTTTGAATGGCTGGATGATATTTTTGAGAGCATTCACCGGAACGGCGGCCGGATTATATTGGCGACACCGAGCGGCGCCCGTCCTGCTTGGCTGTCGCAAAAGTATCCGGAAGTGCTGCGCGTGAATGCTGAACGCGTCAAACAGCTGCACGGCGGAAGGCACAATCATTGCTTCACTTCATACGTATACCGTGAAAAAACGAAAGAGATCAACCGCATGCTGGCTGAAAGGTACGGCAGCCAGCATGCCCTTTTGATGTGGCATGTTTCCAACGAATACGGAGGAGAATGCCATTGTGATCAATGTCAGCACGCCTTCAGAGACTGGCTGAAAAAGAAGTACAACCATGATATTAAATCTTTGAATGACGCATGGTGGACGCCTTTTTGGAGCCACACCTTCAACGATTGGTCACAGATTGAATCGCCGTCTCCGATCGGGGAAAATGCGGTGCACGGCTTGAATTTAGACTGGCGACGCTTCGTCACTGACCAGACGATCTCTTTTTTTCAAAATGAAATCGTTCCGTTAAAGGAAATCACGCCGAATATTCCGATTACGACCAATTTTATGGCGGACACGCATGATTTAATTCCGTTTCAAGGGCTGGACTACAGCAAGTTTGCCAAGCACCTGGACGTGATCAGCTGGGACGCGTATCCCGCCTGGCACAACGATTGGGAAAGCACAGCAGATTTGGCCATGAAAGTCGGCTTTATCAATGATTTGTACCGCAGCCTGAAACAGCAGCCGTTTCTCTTAATGGAATCGACGCCAAGCGCTGTCAATTGGCACGATTTTAATAAAGCGAAACGGCCGGGCATGCACCTCCTGTCTTCTGTGCAGATGATCGCACACGGATCTGACAGCATCCTCTATTTTCAATGGCGGAAATCCCGCGGCTCATCGGAAAAATTTCATGGTGCGGTTGTCGGCCATGACAATTGTTCCGAGAACCGCGTGTTTAAAGAAGTGGCAAAAGTCGGGCAAACCCTTGAAGCGCTGTCTGAAGTCACCGGAACGATCCGGCCTGCGGATGTCGCGATTCTCTACGATTGGGAAAACCATTGGGCGCTCCAAGATGCACAAGGATTCGGGATGAAAACCAAGCGGTATCCCCAAACCCTGCACGAGCACTACCGCGCGTTTTGGGAGCGTGATATTCCAGTCGACGTGATTACGAAGGAACAGGATTTTTCATCGTACCGGCTGCTGATCGTTCCGATGCTTTACTTAGCAAGCGAAGAAACAATCGCGCGCTTAAAGGCATTTGCTGCCAACGGGGGCACATTGGTGATGACCTATATTAGCGGAATCGTCAACGAATCTGATCTGACCTATTTAGGCGGATGGCCAAAAGATCTGCAAGAGATGTTTGGCATGGAGCCTGTTGAAACCGATACACTCTATCCGGGCGATAAAAATGCGGTCCGTTATCAAAACCGGTCGTATGAGCTGAAAGATTACGCGACCGTGCTGAAGCTCAGTACGGCAGATCCCGAGGGATTCTATGAGGACGACTTTTATGCGGACACGACGGCTGTGACGAGCCATCCATACAAACAGGGGAAAACGTATTATATCGGTGCGCGTTTAAGCAGCCAATTTCATCGGGATTTTTATGGAACATTGATTAAAGAGCTAGCGATTCAACCGGCTCTTGACGTGAAACATCAGCCTGGCGTCTCCGTTCAAGTCAGACAGGATGAGGAAAATGACTATATTTTCATCATGAATTTCACGGAAAAACGTCAGCCCGTCGTGTTGGCGTCGGCAGTTAAAGATATGCTGACCGGAGAAACGCTGGCCGGCGAAGTCACATTGGAAAAATATGAGGCCAGAATAGCGGTAAAAGCAAAAGAATAGGCCTGGGAGGACATCCGCTTTAAGGTGGATGTTTCTCCGGGTGAATAATGAAAGCGTTTTCTTTTTGCTTGTGTGTCTATTATGAAAGGGGAGAAGCGAGATTGATGAAGAACGTGCTGGCTGTTTTTGTGGTGCTGATATTTGTTTTGGGCGCATTTGGAACAAGCGGTCCGGCGGAAGCCGCCAGAGATTCAGGGACGGCAAAAAGCGGCCTTTATGTTGAAAAGGTTTCAGGGCTTCGCAAGGATTTTATAAAAGGGGTTGATGTTTCGAGCATCATCGCTTTGGAAGAGAGCGGCGTCGCCTTTTACAATGAATCCGGAAAGAAACAGGATATATTCAAAACGCTGAAGGAAGCAGGCGTCAATTATGTCCGGGTGCGCATATGGAATGATCCCTATGATGCCAACGGCAACGGCTACGGAGGGGGCAATAATGATCTGGAAAAAGCGATTCAGATCGGAAAACGGGCCACTGCCAACGGAATGAAGCTGCTGGCGGATTTCCACTATTCCGATTTCTGGGCGGACCCGGCGAAACAGAAAGCGCCGAAAGCATGGGCGAACCTAAACTTTGAAGATAAAAAGACGGCGCTTTATCAATATACAAAACAAAGCCTTAAAGCGATGAAAGCAGCGGGCATCGACATCGGCATGGTGCAGGTCGGTAACGAAACAAACGGGGGCCTTGCCGGTGAAACGGATTGGGCGAAGATGAGCCAATTATTCAACGCCGGGAGTCAAGCGGTGCGAGAGACGGATTCGAATATCCTAGTCGCCTTGCATTTTACCAATCCGGAGACGTCAGGAAGGTACGCTTGGATTGCCGAGACGCTTCATCGGCATCATGTAGACTACGATGTGTTTGCAAGCTCGTATTATCCGTTTTGGCATGGCACGCTGAAGAATTTAACATCCGTCCTGACATCTGTCGCAGATACGTACGGCAAAAAAGTCATGGTTGCTGAGACATCTTATACGTATACGGCTGAAGACGGAGACGGACACGGAAATACAGCTCCGAAAAACGGCCAAACGCTGAATAATCCGGTCACCGTTCAAGGGCAGGCGAACGCGGTCCGTGATGTGATTCAAGCGGTCAGCGACGTAGGTGAAGCCGGAATCGGCGTTTTCTATTGGGAACCGGCATGGATTCCGGTAGGACCGGCTCACCGGCTCGAGAAAAATAAAGCGCTTTGGGAGACATACGGATCAGGCTGGGCTACAAGCTATGCTGCTGAATATGACCCGGAAGACGCAGGAAAGTGGTTTGGCGGCAGCGCCGTAGACAATCAGGCATTGTTTGATTTTAAAGGACGTCCATTGCCGTCGCTTCATGTGTTTCAATATGTTGATACGGGAACACCATTCAAAAATTGACTTGTGGCCGGTTTCTTAGATGAAGGCGACGCCGTTTGCCGGAAAGCGGCCTTGAATGTTTAAAGCAGAATGGAAAAAAGGCCGGATATCATCCAGCCTTTTTTCGTGAAAGGACAGTCAGAAAGAGTTGTTAAAATGTTCTCAAGAGATAAAATCCGCTTAACCAGCGGTTACCGTTTGAAATGCATCTTCTACAGATACATATTCATATCCAAGGTCGCGCGCGACGGCCTTGTAGGTGATGCTTCCGTTTGCAACGTTGACGCCGAGAGCGAGCGCCTGATTTTCGGCGACTGCTTGTTCAACGCCTTTATTTGCGATTTGCAAGGCGTAAGGCATGGTGACGTTTGTTAAGCCGATCGTTGATGTACGGGGAACGGCTCCCGGCATATTGGCGACGGCATAGTGGACAACGCCGTGCTTCGTGTAAGTCGGATCGTCATGCGTAGTGATTTTATCAACCGTTTCGATAATGCCGCCCTGGTCAATCGCCACGTCTACAACAACTGAACCTGGCGACATCGACTTGATCATCTCTTCTGTGACAAGCTTCGGCGCTTTTGCACCAGGAATTAAGACGGCGCCGATGACAAGGTCTGAGTCTTTTACGGCTTCCGCAATGTTGAGCGGATTGGACATAAGCGTTTGAATGTCTTTGCCGAACTGGTCATCGAGCTGACGGAGGCGCTCAGCGCTCAAGTCGATCAAAGTGACGTCAGCGCCAAGTCCGACAGCGATTTTGGCAGCGTTCGTACCAACCACTCCGCCGCCGATGATCGTGACTTTGCCGCGTTTTACACCGGGTACGCCCGATAACAGGATGCCTTTGCCGCCTTTTGATTTCTCAAGAAATTGCGCGCCGATCTGCGAAGCCATGCGTCCGGCGACTTCACTCATTGGAGTCAAGAGCGGAAGCGTCCGGTTCACTTCGACCGTTTCGTAAGCGATGGCTGTGACGCCGCTGTCCACAAGCGCTTTCGCAAGCTTAGGTTCAGCCGCTAAGTGCAGATAAGTAAATAAAACAAGTCCTTTTCGGAAATAGCCGTATTCAGAGCTGATCGGCTCTTTCACTTTCATGACCATATCCGCTTTTCCCCACACATCTTTCGCTTCAGCCAAAATGTCCGCCCCGGCTGCTTTGTAGTCGGCGTCCTCGAATCCGCTTCCAAGCCCGGCTCCCTGTTCAATTAAAACTTGATGACCGCTTTTTTTTAGCGCGACTACTCCGGCCGGAGTAATGGCTACACGGTTCTCGTTGTTTTTAATTTCTTTAGGAATTCCAATGATCATGATGTCGTCCCCCTCAAATGAAATATGATTCTACCGCTAGTATAAATCTCTGAATCGGGAAGAGCATCGTGTGTAAAATTAAAAATGTAAGCGCTTTTTTGTGAAATTTAACAAATTGGTGAACGTTGAATAAGGTGAAAGGCTTGAGGAGATAAGTTATCTATTAAAATTTTTTTCTTTAAAAAATAGCTTTGTTAAAAAAACAAATGTAAGCGATTACATTTTGTGTCGTTTCACAAACATAACCATTTTCCATTGTGATAGAATATCTCATGCAGCTATGAAAGCGTTATCTTTGTCAGGAGTGAGTCATATGGATATCTTAGAAATACTAGGCAAGATTAATAAGGTACTATGGGGGCCGCCCAGTTTAATTTTATTATTTGGGACAGGCTTATTTTTAACGATTGTTTTAAAAGGACTGCAATTTCGCCGCCTGATCTATGCGTTTAAGATCGGGTTTGGCAAAGAAGACAGCAAAGACGCGGCTGCCGAAGGGGATGTGAGCCATTTTAAGGCTTTGATGACAGCGCTCGCCGCTACGATCGGAAACGGAAATATCGCAGGTGTCGCGACGGCATTGACACTCGGCGGACCGGGTTCGATCTTTTGGATGTGGGTTGTCGGGCTGTTGGGGATGGCAACGAAATACGCGGAAGCCTTGCTGGCTGTTAAATTCCGCGTAAAAAATGAAAAAGGGGAATATTCAAGCGGGCCGATGTATTATATCGAACACGGACTCGGCCGCAAATTTAAAGGACTCGCCATCGCCTTTGCGCTGTTTGGAGCTTTTGCCGCTTTGGGGATAGGCAACAGTGTCCAATCCAATACGATCGCTGATATTACGAAGAACAGCTTCGGCATCGAAAACTGGGTGACAGGGCTGATTCTCGTCATTCTCGTCAGCGTCATTATCTTCGGCGGCATCCAGCGGATCAGCACCGTTGCCAGCTTCTTTGTGCCGATCATGGCTTTTCTTTACATGGGCGGGGCGATCTTGATTCTGATTTTGAATTATGACAAGATTATTCCGGCTTTTGCGCTGATTTTTTATTATGCTTTCCACCCTGTAGCGGCAGCCGGCGGCTTCCTTGGAATTGCCGTATCTGAAGCGGTTCGGAACGGGGTATCCCGCGGTATTTTCTCAAACGAAGCAGGCCTTGGGACGGCGGCGCTAATCGCCGGAAATGCGCGCGCAGACCATCCGGTAAAACAGGCGCTCGTCGCAATGACCGGGACATTTATCGTGACGATCGTGGTGTGTACAATGACCGGTTTAACCCTTATCATTACCGGTTTCTGGGACCCGTCCGGCGGCTTGATATCAGGCGTGGCCCATAATGCCAGCCTGGAAGGCGGGGCATTGACAAGCGCAGCTTTTGCTTCAGTACTCGGCGCGGCAGGCGAATACATTGTGTCTCTGTCGGTCATTTTCTTTGGCTTCTCTACAATTGTCGGCTGGTATGTTTACGGAGAAAAGTGCTTCGAATATTTGGCAGGCGCCAAAGGAATTGCGGGCTACAGGCTGGTCTACATCCTCGCCTGCGGCATCGGGACGGTTGCCAACCTCGTCACCGTCTGGGCGTTTGCCGATATGGCGAATGCGCTGATGATGATTCCAAACCTGATCGCCATCCTGCTGCTTTGGAAAGTCATCAAAGCAGAGACAAATGATTATTTTCACCACTTCTATGAACATACCAAATCGGCGGGCCCGCCAAGTAAACCAATTCATTAAAAGCTCTGCCTTCCCGGCAGAGCTTTTTCTTCGGCTTATATTCTGCACCTTCTCAAATTTTGACGAAATATGTCGATACTATGGAGGGAAGAAGATGTTTGATTTGAAAACTGTTTTTCATCATTGATGACATAAAGGAGAAAGGATCACCATAATGAAAGTGAAAACAAAACTGCTGGGAATCATATCAATTCTAGTCGTTTCAATCCTCGGAATCGGAATCTCCTCTGTTTTTATGATTTCTTCTACGGTGAAAAAGAATGAAGAACTTAAGGACAAGATGGAATTTCAAAAAGAGATTAAGCATATTCAATACCGTCTGACCGGCTTGTCGAATGACGAGAGAGCCCTTATTATGACCGGAGACGATGAATACAGTGAAGGAATGAAGGACAAGGCCGACGATGTTTTAAAGAGTCTTGACCGGGCCGGAAAACTGATCCGGGAAAAATCATACAAAGCGAACGTCGAAGAAATTAAAGAAAACTTCAAGGCTTATTGGGATTTAAATCAACAAGTCATGCAGACTTACGCTTCAAGCCTTAAAAAAGCGGAATCGATCCATTTCGGAGAGGAAAGAACATTAAGAAAAGATGTCCTCGATCCGTCTGTCAATCAGCTGGTCGAAAGCCTGGAACAAGAGGTGGATGATCTGAAAGCAGAGATCAGAGCCAATGGGACGATGAGCGAATGGGTCATCATCGCTGTCACAGGAGTATCAGCGATATTGGGAATTGTTTTGAGTCTGCTGCTCTTGAAGTCTATTCTGGTACCGTTGAGAAGCCTGAATCAGCAGCTTGAGGACATCGCCCACGGCGAGGCGGATTTAACGAAAAAAGTGATCGTCAAAAATAAAGACGAGTTCGGCCAGCTTGCCAATTCTTTCAATGCTTTTGTCCAGTCGCTGACGCAAATTGTGAAGCAGATCAGCAGCTCGTCTGAGCAAGTCGCCGCATCCTCTGAACAGTTGTCCGCAAGCGCGGAGGAATCGAAATCGACTTCCGAACTGATTTCCGAAGAGATGCAGGCGATCGCCGACAGCAACATGACGCAAAGCGAAATGACAGAAAAGAGTTCAGAAGCAATTCATGAATTGCTGGACCGTTTATCATCCGTTGCCTCCAATACAGGCAGCATAGCGGATCTGTCGTCTTCGATGAGAGACAAAGCCGAAATCGGCTCCGAGTCCGTTCATAAAATGCTCGAACAAATGAACTTCATTGATAAGTCAGTCGACTCGGCCGGCAGCGGCCTGCAGGCGCTCGTGTCCAGCACGGCGGAAATCAGCAACATTTCTTCGCTCATCACCGATATTTCGGAGCAGACGAATTTGCTGGCGCTGAACGCGGCAATTGAAGCAGCAAGAGCGGGAGAGCAAGGAAAAGGGTTTGCCGTCGTGGCGGAAGAGGTCCGGAAATTGGCGGACGAAACGAATAAGTCAGCGAGCCACATTCAATCATTGGTCACAACGATCCAAAATGAATCGGTAGAAACGGTAAATAATATTAAAGTCGTTCAAGAAAATGTCAGCTCCGGTATAGCTTTGTCGCAGGAGACGACCGGTAATTTCAACGAAATTTTAAACTTGGTGGAACAGGTTGCTTCTCAAATCCAAGAAGTCGCGGCTTCTACTCAGCAGCTGACATCAGGTGTCGAAATGGTTCAAAACACCATTCAAACATTGGCTTCCGGATCACAGGAAACGTCAGCCAGCACAAAAGCGGTTGCTTCCTCAACCCAGGAGCAGCTGGCTTCAATGGAAGAAATCTCATATGCAGCGGAATCGCTGTCCCAATTGGCTGAAGAACTTCAAACCATTATCAATCGATTTAAATATTAAGCAGAAAACCCCATCCGGCGATGGGGTTTTAATTGGTTTTCATGGCAGCCAAAGCGCCCTCGGGGATTTCTTCTTCGTGTACTTCAGTCAAGCTTTTGGCTTTCGTTCCGTACGCCAATACTTTGATGAAAGCGCCGGGATGCAGTTTTTCGTCTGCCTCTGCCTCAATCTGCTGTTTGTGTCCGCTCGCGTCATAGCCGGTTAATGTGTAGTTGTACTTTCCGTTATCCGGCTTTTCTGCATGATCCTCAGCTTTGAGATAATAAGCCTCAGGCTTTCCCTGGCCTTGTATATAATCATCGGCCAGCGGCACAAGGCCTCCTGTCGCTTTCTGCAGGATAAAAACGCCGGCAACGGCGATCAGAACCGCGGCAATCAGGCCGCCCGCCCGTGTCTTCATATACCGTCTCCTCTTTCATTCAGTTTTGTGGATGGTATTATTTTATAAAAAAGCGCAGAGAGAAGATATTGATTCCTATTACAATACACTTACATGATTGTAAGGTAGGATGGATCGCGGCAGTTTTTGTTTATCAGACCGCTTCGTGTCATAATATATCCAAACCAAAAGGAGAGACCGAGATGCAAAAAGTGATGATTGTAGAAGACGACCCGAAAATTGCAGATTTGTTAAAATCGCATATTGTCAAATACGGATACAACGTTCATGTAGTGAAAGACTTTGACCGTGTCATGGATGAGTTCAGAAGCACGGCGCCTGATCTTGTTCTGCTTGATATTAACCTGCCGAGCTTTGACGGCTACTACTGGTGCCGGCAAATCCGCCAGGAATCGATTTGCCCCGTCTTGTTTATTTCTGCGCGGACAGGTGAAATGGATCAGGTGATGGCATTGGAAAACGGCGGAGATGACTTTATCACCAAGCCGTTTCACGCCGAGATCGTCATGGCAAAAATACGCAGCCAGCTTCGCAGGGCTTACGGCGAATACGCGGCGAAGGCGGAGGAACGGCTGCTGGAAAAAGAAGGGCTGCGGCTGTATCCGGAAAGACTTGAACTGACATTTGCCGGTCAAACGGCTGCTTTGACGAAAAAAGAAGCGGATATTATTGAAAGCTTAATGGAACGCCATCCGAGAATTTCAGGCCGCGAAGATTTGCTGGCCAAGCTGTGGGATGATCAGGCATATGTGGATGAAAACACGCTTAATGTCAACATTACGCGCGTCAGAAAAAAATTTCAGGAGCTCGGTATTGAAGATGCAGTGGAAACAGTGCGGGGCGCGGGCTATCGCTTGAATGTATCCTGGGTGAAGGCGGGAGAGGAATGAAGCTTTTTTTCAAAGAGCACTATTTGTTGATTGCCGTGCAGGCGCTGCAGTTTATCACAATGCTGTCAGTGTACTGGCTTGATGGGTATCAGCACATCAGACCGGCTTTTTATGCCGTTTTTCTCGGCTTTTTCTTTCTTGGCTTCTATCTTTTCTACCATTACTATACGCGCCGGAAGTTCTACAAACGGATGACGAGCGGGCTGGAGTCATTGGATGACACCTTCAGGCAATCGAATCAGCCCCAATCCCCTTTGTCGGAAGCGCTTGAACAGCTGCTGAAAAGCCAGTACAAGCAATACCGCCAAGAATTAAAGAAGCTGGAGCTTGGCCAAAAAGAGCATTTGACTTTCATGGATCAATGGGTGCACCAAATGAAGACGCCGTTGTCGGTCATCGAACTGACGGCTCAAAATTTGGATGAACCGGAATCATCCAGCATCCGCGAGGAGACCGAGCGGATGAAAACGGGCCTCAATACGATTCTCTATATGGCCAGACTGCGGACGATCGAACAGGATTTCCGTATAAAACCGGTCGCATTGGCGGATATCGTTCACGAGGTCAATCGCGAAAATAAGCGCTTTTACATTCGCAGTCAAGTTTATCCTAAGTTCAAAGAAATCAAAAAAGGCATCACCGTCGAAACAGATGAAAAGTGGCTGTTTTTCATCATTTCCCAGTTTGTCAACAATGCGGTCAAATATTCGGCGGGGAAAAGCAATACAGTCATTATTTCTGTATACGAAAATGATTCGGAAGCGGTATTGGAAGTGGCAGATTTCGGCGCCGGCATCCCGGATACAGATCAAAAGCGGGTTTTCGACCCGTTTTTCACAGGAGAAAACGGACGCCGTTTCAGAGAATCGACCGGAATGGGTCTTTACTTGGCAAAATCGGCGGCTGACCAGCTCGGCCACCGGATCGAACTTGATTCACAAGAAGGGAAAGGCACGACAATTCGGCTGATTTTCACGGCTACGCAAAACCTTACATCGATGTAATGAAAGTGAAAGAAGAATCGATAGTTCATCAACAAGAGATTTAGGTAAACTGGTCACAGATCGAAAGTTAAAGGTGAAAGGAGATCTTGTGATGCTTCAGGTCAAACAAGCCAGTAAGATTTACGAAGGAAAAATTGCGTACCGCGCGTTAACAGATATTAACCTAACAATTGATAAAGGTGAATTCGTCGGGATCATGGGGCCGTCGGGAAGCGGAAAAACGACCCTATTAAATATGATTGCAACGATCGATGAGCCGACGACGGGCGAAATATTGATCAGCGGCCAAAACCCGCATGTTCTCAAAAAAGAAAAATTGGCTAAATTTCGCCGCAGAGAGCTGGGATTTGTGTTTCAGGACTTTAATCTTCTGCCGACATTAACCGTTGAAGAAAATATCGTACTTCCTTTGACGCTTGACGGCGAAAAGGTCAAGGAAATGAAGCGGAGGGCAAACGAATTGGCCGAAAAGCTCGGGATTACCCAGATCATGAAAAAGCGCACATATGAGATATCGGGCGGTCAGGCCCAGCGCGCCGCTGTAGCAAGAGCGATGATTCATTCGCCGAAGCTTCTGCTTGCCGATGAGCCGACAGGCAACCTTGATTCAAAGTCATCCAAAGATGTGATGGAAATGCTTGAGTCGATCAACCGCAATGAAAAAGCGACCATGATGCTTGTCACGCATGACCCTCAGGCGGCAAGCTATTGCAACCGGGTCGTCTTTATTAAGGACGGAAAGCTGTATTCGGAGATCAACCGCGGCGATAACCGCCAAGCGTTTTTCCAAAAGATTCTCGATACACTGTCCTTGTTGGGAGGGGATGCAAATGACCTTTCGTCAGTTCGCGTTTAACAATGTCATTCGCAACAAAAGGCTGTATGCCGCTTATTTTCTCAGCAGCATGTTTACGGTGATGGTTTTTTTCGCATTTGCGATTTTTGCTTTCCACCCGGTGATGACCAGTGATTCTTTGACTTCCGGCATCGGGCAGCATGCATCCTTTGGCCTGCTGGTCGCCGGCGGCATTATTTTTGTCTTCTCTTTTTTCTTTGTGCTGTACTCGATGAGTTCATTTCTTCAATCGAGAAAAAAGGAATTCGGCGTTTTAATGATTCAAGGGATGTCGATGCGCCAAATTCGCATGATGGTATTTCTTGAAAATATGCTGATTGGATTTTTTGCGACAATCGGCGGGATTGTGCTCGGGCTCGTCTTCGCCAAATTGATACTGCTCACTGCGGAAAATGTCCTGATTATTGATAACAAGCTCGATTTTTACTTCCCGTTGATGGCGATGATTGTGACGTTTATTTCTTTTAACGGTCTGTTCTTATTTATCTCTTTTCTTGTGTCGTTTGTGCTCAGGAGCGAGAAGCTGATTGTTCTGTTAAAAGGGAACAAAATCTCCAAAGGGGAGCCGAAAGCATCTGCCTTGCTTACGCTGGTTGCTGCTGTGCTGCTTGCCGGAGGCTATTACACCGCTTTGATTGTCAAAGAAGGAGGCGTTCTTGTGGCGATGGTGCCGGTGACGATTGTTGTCATTATCGGCACATATCTGCTGTTTACGCAGCTGAGTGTTTATGTGATCCGCAGGCTCAAAAAACGGGAAACCCTGTTTTGGCGGAAAACGAATATGATTTTGTTTTCTGATCTGTCTTACAGGATGAAAGACAATTCGCGGACGTTTTTTATGGTGGCCATTATCTCTACTGTCGCATTCAGCGCCATTGGGACGCTGTACGGTTTCCAAACTCTGGTGACAAACGGAATTAAAGAGATGAACCCGCATACGTTCTCATATAAGCCGCCGGAAACAAACAAACACATCGAAAAAGACGTGGCTTTCATCAATGACACACTGGATGAAAGAAATATCAAAACAGACAAAGCTTCAGCTGTCCTTCAATATTTCGATGTCGGCGGCAATGACATGCTGATTGTGAAAGAATCTGACTATAACAAGTTTGCCGATCTCGTCGGAGCCGACCACGTCAAGCTTGAAGACGGAAAAGCGGCGGCTGCCGAGTATGAGGTCAAGATCGGCTTAGAGGGAGATGATGACCAGCAGCTCCCTTCGTCAATCCCTTTTGCAAATGGAAAACAACTGAAGGCTGATCAAACGATCCGTTCAAAAGCGTTATCTGAACCCAGCTATTATATTGTGACAGACAAAGATTTCGCACAGCTGAAAAAACCGAAAAGCGAAAACCGGTTCTATGCATGGCAGGCAAAAGAAGCTGACGGCATGGCTTTAGTGAAAGCCGGGGAGGCTTTGCAAAAGAAACTGGATTACATGTATTTCGGGGCTGTAGATTATGAGGTATATAATATAAGCAAAGGGTATGGCCCGATATTATTTGTCGGACTGTTTATCGGAATCGTCTTCTTCGTTTCAGCAGGAAGCTTCCTCTATTTCCGGTTGTACACTGATTTGGACGATGATAAGCAGAAATTCAAATCGATTGCCAAAATGGGCTTAACAGACCGCGAACTGCATAAAGTGCTGAACAGGCAGATCGGCATCTTGTTCTTCGCGCCTATCGCTGTTGCCCTTGTCCATGGAGCTGTGGCGCTGACCGCTTTATCGCATGCCTTTCAGTACAACCTCTTCAAGGAATCTGCAATGGTGCTCGGCGTGTTCTTCGCCATCCAGGTCATATATTACTTCATCGTCCGCTTCTACTATACAAAACAGATAAAAGCGGCGATTTAAAAAAGATTAGACTACGTGTCTAATCTTTTTTTTATACTTGCAGCCGGCAAATTTGGGATAAACATACCTATGTATTTTGCCTCTTCCTTCATTTGGATGATTATGTTAATTTGATATTATTTCAAATTTGAAAGAGGAGTGATCGATTTGCAAGTAAAAGAAATTTTTGTCATTCGCTGCATCTCCTGTTTAAGCGTTGTTTTGCTTCATGCGATATCAATGGTGCTCATGGTGCGGGCGGACATGCTCGGAGATGCGGTTTTCCGGGTTGTTGAATCTTTCAGAACGCTCCTGATGTTCAGTACGCCGGCGTTTATTTTCATTTCCGAATTTTTGCTCGCGCATGCCTATCCTGGTGGTGTTCCGGAAGGGTTTTTAAAAAAGCGGTTTAAAACAATTTTCATCCCTTTTCTATTTATCGCTGTTTTGGATGCTTTTATGACCGCAGGTCTGATGATGCAGCAATTTCATGCATCGGTCATTATTAAAAAACTGTTGGCGAATATATTCTTGGGGAATTTCATCGGTTACTTCATTCTCGTCATTTTTCAATTTTACTTGCTGCACATGTGCTTCCATTCATTTTTGCAAAAGGCTTCGCCTAAATGGGTGCTTTCGATTTCTTTTGCGGTCACAGCGGCTTATTTGAGCTATTTCACGTTCATTCAACCTCCGGTCGTTCAGGAGGAGGCGCCGTTTCCTTTTTCGTGGGTGCCGTTTCCCGGCTGGCTCTTTTACTTTTGTTTGGCCTATTATTGCGGCAAGAATTACGAGCGCTTTTTGGCATTGCTGGAACGGTACAGGCATGCGGTGTATGCGGCGGCTGCTGTGACCGGATGTTTCATTGTAGCGGTTTCCTACTTCGGCCAAGACATCGCGGTGACGTCAAAGCGTCCGGATATCCTGCTTTATTCGACAAGCATCATTTTCTTATGCTTCCACCTGTTTTCAAAACTGAAGTCGGTACCGAAGCTGATTATGATGATCAGCAACTATTCTTTTTCTATTTATTTACTGCACGCTTTTATCCTGATTTTCGGGTTGGTCATCTTAACCGCCCTTGACAGCATCGGTACGGTATCGGCTGTTTTGCTTTTGTTTTTCATTTCTACAGGCGCTGCGGTTTTCATATCCTGGGCCGTCAATAAATTGAAGTACGGCTATATGTTTGTCGGAAAAATTTATGTGCCGAAAAAGAGGCGAATGGAGCAAAAAGTGCGCCATCATGCAGGTTAACGACATAACTTGATAGAGCGAAAAGCCAGAGCGAAAGATTGTATCGCCGGGGTTTTTCGCTTTTTTATATTCTCATAAAAATGTTCCGGTTTTGACACATCTCCTTTTAAATGGAAGGTGACTTATTGCCTATAATCATATTATGATAACGATTATCATTTTCAGAATACGGAGGCCTCAACGATGGTTTTAGCCGAATTAAAACAAAAAGAGAGAGCAAGAATCATAGATTTTTCAGACGTGAATGAACTTGTTCAGCGCAGACTCATACAGCTCGGAATGAAAGAAGATGATGAAATTTGCGTGAAGCGCAAATTGCCGTTTGGCGGTCCGTTCATGTTCGAGTCAGGCGGGCAGTGTCTCGGCATACGGCTTGGAGAAGCAAAAAAGATCAGGATTGAAAAGCTATGAACAGCCGGCAGATTGCCCTTTTCGGAAACCCGAATACGGGGAAGACGTCATTGTTTAATGCGCTGACAGGCTCCTATGAGTATGTCGGAAACTGGAGCGGGGTGACTGTTGAGAAAAAGGTGGGGCTGCTCCGTCATAAACAAGGAATGATAGTCGATCTCCCCGGTGTTTATACATTGAGTCCGCTGTCCCGCGATGAAGGGGTTGTCACAGACTTCCTGCTCAATGATTCATTTTCAGATATATTGAATATTGTCGATGCATCACAGTTAAAGCGGAACTTGCACTTAACCGTGCAGCTCCTGGAATTTGGGCATCCGCTTACGATCGGTTTAAATATGATCGATGTCGCAGGACAGCGCGGCGTCTTCATTGATCATCAAAAAATGTCTGATGCGCTAGGTGTTCCGGTAATTCCTGTGATTGCCCGCAGCGGCAAAGGATGTGATGAACTGAGCAGGCATTTGCTTTTTGAAAAGGAAAAGAGGGCGGAGCCGCTCGTCATCAATTACGGAAGCGCAGTGGAAGAAGCGATTGGCCGGATCGAATCGATCATACCCGAACTCCCCGGCGTTTTAAAGCGCTGGATGGCCCTTCAATATTTGGAAGGCAACTCGAAAATGAAAGAACAGCTGGAGGACGCGGCCGACAGCGAAAGATTAAAGGAAATTTACGAGGAGACCGAAAAACGCCTTCATCAGGAGCATTCCGTAAGATCGCTGCATCAGCATATTTACAATGAGAGATCGCGATGGATTGACCGCATCTTGTCAACTTCTGTGCAATATCAGTCAGAGCGAAAACTGACGCTGACTGAACGCGTGGATCAGATCGTAACGCATCAGGTGCTTGGCATCCCGATTTTTTTGTTGTTCATGTATCTCATGTTCATGCTGACGTTTGATTGGTTTGGCGTTCCATTGTCTGATGCACTGGACGGTTTCATCGGGGGACCGCTGACGGAATGGACGGCCTCGGCGCTGTCGGCAATGGGAGCCAGCCCGTTTATCGAGGCGCTTATTCTCGATGGGATTATTGCCGGTGTCGGCGGTGTGCTCGTGTTCGTCCCGCAGATCTTTATCCTGTTTTTCTTCATTTCGGTGCTTGAAGATTCAGGATATATGGCGCGTGTGGCCATGGTGATGGACCGCCTGATGGAGGCGATCGGTTTAAACGGCAAAGCCTTTATTCCGCTGATTATCGGCTTCGGCTGCAATGTTCCCGGCGTCATGGCTGCGCGGACTGTAGAGCAGCCTAAGGAAAGACTCTTGACGATTATGCTGACGCCATTTATGTCCTGTTCGGCAAGGCTGCCGGTTTATGCTCTGTTTGCAGGGGCTTTTTTCGCGGCCCACCAGGCTTTCGTCGTCCTTTCCTTGTATGTGCTGGGCATCGCCGCAGCGCTGGTGCTGGCGAAGTTTTTATCCTCATCCAAGCTCAAAGAAGAAAAGTCGTTCTTCGTGATTGAACTGCCGCCGTACCGTTTGCCTCAAGCGCGTACATTGTGGCGGGCAACATGGGAGAAGGGCAAAGGCTTCGTCCGCAAAGCCGGCACTTACATTTTTGGCGGGTCTGTCCTCATTTGGCTTCTGTCGTATACGGGACCCGGCGGAACGGACGTTGCGATGGATGACAGTTTTTTAGCGATGATCGGGGGAGTGCTCGCACCGCTATTGCTGCCGCTGGGATTCGGCACATGGCAGGCAGCGGCATCACTATTAACCGGTTTTCTCGCGAAGGAAGTTGTCGTTGCTTCGATGAGCATCATCTATTTTGTACCCGAAGCCCAGCTGCAAGGCATGATGGCTGAACAATTTACACCGTTGGCCGCTTACGGATTTATGGCTTTCGTGCTTTTATACGTACCATGCCTCGCGACAGTAGCGGTGATTAAAAAAGAAACAAACTCGAAAAAGTGGATGTTCTTGTCCATTGTTTACGGACTGGCCATTGCATATGCGATCGCGTTCCTGATTTATCAGGGCGGACGACTGCTTGGGTTATCATAGGAAGGATGTGACAGCATGCTGTTTAATATTACGATCGGAGCGCTTATCTTTAGTTATGCGGCATGGACGCTTATAAAATTTGTCAAACGAAGCCGGAAAGGAAAATGCGCCGCCTGTGAATTAAATCGCACCTGTCAATCGGCTTGTGATGATGTAAAAACGAAAAACAGCTGAGGGATCAGCTGTTTTTCATTTTTATATGTTCACCTCACTCATCAAAGCTAGGGTATTTCCTTCGGTATCTTCAAAGAAGGCCACCCAGGTTTCCGTTTGCTCGATTTTCGCCACCACATGCGGCTCTATTGGAAAAGAGACGCCTTTTGTTGCAATTTCATCATATACAGCCGGCAAATCTTCAACTTGAAAATAAATGACGGAGCCTGCATGAGCAAATTCGTCTTTTTCCGGAAGGCTGAGAAGAAGCCGCACTTCGCCGCACTCAAAGAAAGCCATGCGATCTGTCTGAAATAAAAGGGACAGGCCCAATACATCCTGATAAAATGCCGCAGCCCGCTCCAAGTCTTGAACCGGCACCCCGATTTGTCCAACCTTTTCAATTCCCATCATCATCTCTCCTTTTTTTGTTATTATTTTCATTTTCACACACTTGATTCCATATATTTTTTCGATGCATTTTTTGTTTCACGTGAAACAGGAGTGATGGGCTGAAGCAGCGGCATGCGTGTCAAATCATTGTTTTTATGGATGATTATTGTTAACATGGCTTCTGTTTCTTTTAATGGAAAACAATAGAAAGGAGGCGAACATAATGAATGAAAATAAAAAGGCTGAACAGGAGAGAAAAATTGGATTTGAAGGGTTTGTGCTCCTTCTTTCACTGATTTTTATTTCCATTTTTATCACGACAGCATACGAAATACCGAGCAATCTGTTGCTGATCATTCTATTTTTCATCGGCAGCGGCTACTATTCTATTAGGCTCGTGAGCAAAGGTCTGTTGAGAAAAAAGAGGGGACTCGGCTTTAAAGCTGCGTTTTCTGCCTTTGTCGTTTGGATGGCATTATCTTTTTTGTTTCATGACATTTCATATCCATTTAGTTTGAAAGGGTTATTATTTCAAATCATGATGTTTTTTCTTTTCTACATTCCTTTCTATTTGATCTTTCAATTTGCTTTTAGGTTTTCAAGCATTCAAGAAAGAAAACAATAAAAAAAGCTGGAAATTCCAGCTTTTTTACTTATTCTCCTTTTCGCGCTTCACCAGCATCTCCGTAATCAAATCAACCTGTTTGCTGACAGAGATCGGATCGTACGGATAGAACGTGTCAAAGTCGTTGATAAAGACACGGTTGTTTTTGACGGCGTCAAGGTTTTTCCAAATGGAAGACTGCTTCAGCTTGTCCAGCGTTTTGCTGTCGCCGTTCGGGTTATAGTCTGTCACGAACATGTAGTCTGCTGCATATTCAGGTACGACTTCCAAGGAAAGTTCTTTGATTTCGCCTTTTTTGAAGATGTCTTTTTGAATCTTTTCAGGCGCCTTTAAGCCGAGCGCGTTGTACACGGCTTGGCCTCCGCGGCCGCCGTTGTCATTGAACACCCAGAATTGGCCTTTTTCTGTGTTTTCATAAATACCGAAAGTAGCATTTTTGTCGACGACTTGAGCGATTTTTTTCCTCGCTGCTTTCGATTTCCGGTCGAAATCGGCAAGGAATTGTTCAGCTTCTTCTTTAGCTCCTGCAATGTCGCCGAACATCTTAACAGTTTCCTGAACATTTTTCGCCGTGTTATAAGGAATCACAACAGTCGGTGCGATTTTGGACAGTTTGTCGTAATTATCATCGTTCATCACGACAATTAAATCAGGCTTCAGCTTCATGACTTTTTCCACATTAATCGGGTCGCCTAAATCCGTTACATCTTTCATACGGTCCTTTAAAAATGGATTGGAGAAAGACCACGAGCCGGAGCCGACGACATTGGCGCCGACCGTGAACAGTTCACCGGCATAAAAGTCTGTCACGATGCGCTTTGGATGTGTTGGAATCTTCACGCTTCCACGCGTTGATTGATATGTTCTTGTCGTTTCTTCAGCCGCTTTTTCTTTGCTACCGTTTGACGCATTGCCGCTTCCGCAGGCGCTGACCACTATACACAACAGCATAACTAAACCGATTATCAATAAGTTCTTTTTCACTTGACCCTCCTGTTGATGTGAAACATATGACATTTCCTAAGTGATAATGATTCGCATTATCAATGTAAATATAGCAGATCAATCCCTCTCTCGTCTATCACTTTTTTTGCTAAGTATGATTAGTGTGGTTTTGGTTAATTTGTTACTATAAACAGAAAAAGGACTGATGAGAGATGGCAGAAACGAACCCGGTGATCAAAAAATTGCAGTTCAAGGATAATGGACAGCCTGTACTGATTGTGAATCCGCCTGAGGCATACAGCGGCGTCATCGCTGAATTTCAAGGCCCTGTTCATCATCACGCCGAATCGGACCAATATGATTTTGTTCAGGTATTCGCAGCGACCAACGCAAAGCTGCAGGCTTTAGCCAAGGAGGCTGAACGTCATTTGGCGGAAGACGGTCTGTTTTGGCTTTGCTACCCGAAAAAATCATCGAAAGTCTACAAAGGATCGGACTGCAGCCGCGATACAGTAGCCGGACTGCTTGCAGACCAGGGCTATGAACCGGTTCGCCAAATTGCAATTGATGAAGACTGGTCTGCGCTCAGATTTCGCAAGGCGGAAAACATCAAAACGATGAAGCGGAAATTTGCCGTAACAGAGAAAGGTAAGCAGCGTACAGATCAAGAATGATTATATACGCCTCCTTTCAGGGGGACGAATATTCAGCTTGTGAACGAAAGTACACAAAAAAGAAATAATATTATGTTCAATGATTCACAAACTTTTTGTATAATGAATCTAATCTTTTAAAATACCATAGAAAAGAGGTATGCAGCATGAAGAAATGGGCATTTGTATCAGACTTTGATGGGACGATTTCCAAACAGGATTTTTACTGGATGGTCATTGATAAATATTTTCCCGAAGGCCGTGAATTGTTCAAGAAGTGGAAGTCCGGAGAATTAAAAGATATCGAATTTTTGGGAACCGTTTTTGCTTCGATTAATCAAAGCGAACAAAAAATCATTGATGACATCCATTCCATACCGATTGATGAATATGTGCCTGACTTCATTCAGCATGTCCAGAAAAGCGGCGGCGACTTCTACATTTTAAGCGCCGGCACGGATTATTACATTCATTATATTTTAAAGAAATACGGGATTACAGACGTTGAGGTCTATTCAAATAAAGGCTTTTTTAAAGAAGACAATGTTCATATGGACATTGATGAGAATCATTGGCATTACTCTGAGCGCTATGGGATTGATAAATCAAAGGTCATTCAAAAGCTGAAAGAAGAGTATGAGACGGTTTATTTTGCAGGCGACAGTGAACCGGATTCGCACCCGGCTAAATTTGCGGATGTTACGTTTGCAAAGGATGCGCTCCAGGATTTGCTGCGTCAGCAGGGGGTGCCATTTGTAGCCGTTGAAACATTTGAAGACATTGAACAATATCTTAAAGAAAAAGGGCGGATCGTCTAATGCCGCGCCAGGTTACCAGCATAGCCATCCCCGCGGTTTTGGACATTAGTGAGGGCGTGCTTGGCCGGTTGGATGAGATATTGAGAAAACATCAGTTTGACAAGGCGATCATGTTTTTTGACGATTTTTCCTATCAGCAGTATGAGCATTCACTGAAAACCGCATTTCAACATGTTAAAGTTGAAGCCGTTCTGCTGCCGTCCAATCTGGACATACAGGAGCTTTTGAAGCGGGCATTTTCGATCGGGAATTGCGATGTCATTATTGCCATGGGCGGCGGGTATGTTGTGGACTGCGGAAAATACATCGCCTTTTCCAAGCGGACCCCGTTCATCAGCATTCCGACGTCGGCATCCAATGACGGGTTTGCGAGCAGCAATTGCTCGCTTCAGGTCGAAGGAAAAAAAACAACCGTTCCGGCAAGGGTTCCCTACGGAATCATAGCTGATTTGAGCATTATTCAAAAAGCGCCGGATTGCTTTATTTTGGCGGGGATCGGAGATTTGATGTCCAATATTACGGCCCTTTATGATTGGGAGTTTGAGGAGCGGCACGGGGTCGGCGATGTAAATGCGTTTGCGTCGATGCTCAGCAAGAAAGCGGTCAACAGCTTTGTCCGTACGCCGATGCAGGATATTAAACAGCCGATCTTCTTAAAAGAGCTTGTCAGTTCTTTGACAATGGGCGGCATCGCTACGGAAATCAGCGGAAACAGCGCGCCGATCAGCGGTTCTGAGCACCTGATATCCCACGCCTTGGACAAAATTTCGAAAAAACCGCAGATGCACGGCATTCAAGTCGGGGTAGCCACCTACATCATGGCCCATGTACAGGATCACCGGGCTGAGCGGATTGAAAAGGTGTTTACGAGAACGGGCTTTTTCCAATATGTCAAAACGCTGAATCTGAACAAAGATGAGTTTCGCGAGGCGATCAATTTGTCGCACACTGTCAAGCCCAACCGCTATACGTACTTGCATGAAGCCGGCTATCGCGAAAAAGCGCTTCGCATTCTTGATGAAGATCCGATTCTGCAAGAAATATTTTAAGCAGGCCAAGCTTGCCCGAAAAACGCCTTATTTGCTGTAAGGCGTTTTTTCCGTGGGCATCAGATGAAAATGACCGGGAAAAGCTGTGATACAATAAAGAAGGTATGGGTCATAAGTACGATGTTAGGGCTCGATTCTGATCAGGGAGAGTGTAAAATGTACAAACTAATCGCGATAGATATGGATGGAACATTGTTGAATGATCTTCATGAAGTAACAGAGGAAGTACGGAATGCCCTGCATGCCGCGAAAAAACAAGGCGTAAAAATCGTTCTCTGCACGGGCCGTCCCCTCGGCGGTGTAAGCCGCTACCTGGAAGAACTGAATTTAAATGAAGACGGCGATTATGTCATCGCCTATAACGGAGCGCTCGTTCAAAATACGCATACTCAGGAAGTTGTGTCAGAACTGACACTGGGCTATGATGATGTGAAATCGTTATATGAGCTCAGCCAAAAGCTTGATACTCCGATGCACTTTTTTGATTCGGCTTATTTGTATACGCCAAACCGGGAAATCAGCCCGTATACCGTTTACGAATCATACGTCACCAAAGTGCCGCTCCGGTTCCGGACGATCGAAGAAATCCCGCAAGATCTTCTGGCGCCAAAGGCGATGTACATTGATGAGCCGGAAAAGCTGGACCGGACGATCGCCGCAATACCGGAAGACGTCAAGGAACGCTATACAATGGTGAAAAGTTCGCCGTTCTTTTATGAAATTCTTCACCCTGCGGCAAGTAAAGGAAATGCTGTTCAGCAGCTTGCCGACATATTAGGCATCGCGCAGGAAGAAGTGATGTGTATTGGAGACAACGGAAACGACATGTCCATGATCGAATGGGCGGGTTGCGGAGTCGCCATGGGGAATGCGATCCCTGAGGTAAAAGCTTCGGCCGATTACGAAACGCGTACGAATAATGAAAACGGCGTTGCCCACGCCATTCGTGAGCTTGTATTGTCCAAATAAAAAAAGCCGGCCCTTGGAAAGGCCGGCTTTTACTCTTAACGGCGCCATGCTTCAATCTGCCAGATATGAGTCACCCAGTCTTCATAAAAAGCCGGTTCATGGGATACGAGCAAAATCGTTCCCTTATAGTCGCAGAGCGCTTGCTTTAACGCATGCTTTGCCGATGCGTCAAGATGGTTTGTCGGTTCATCAAGAACAAGCAGGTTGCTGTTTGAAAGCATCAGCTCCGCCAGCCGGACCTTTGCCTGTTCACCGCCGCTGAGCGTAAAAAGGGGCTGGCTGATATGCTTTGGCGTCAAGCCGGATACCGCGAGCGTCTGCCTGATGTCTTTTTCCGGTAGATCAGGATAGAACGCCCGCAATTTTTCAAGCGGTGTATCATGAGAAGCTGGGCTTTCCTGCCTGAAATAGGCCGCCTGTAAATGCTGTCCTGCTGTGACGATGCCGCTCAGAGGCTTGAGGTCGCCGAGCAGCGTTTTGATAAGCGTCGATTTTCCGGCGCCGTTTTCTCCAATAATCGCGATTTTATCGCCCCGTCTTACGGTCAGGGAAAGAGGCTTAAATAATGGAACTGTGTAGCCGGCCTCAAGATTTTCCGTTTTGAGTACAGTCATCGCCGGGTTTCGCCCCGTTTTAAATGCAAAGCTTGGGACATAAGAATCTGTCGGTTTTTCGATTCGCTTGATTTTGCGTAATGCTTTCTCCCTGCTTTTGGCCTGTTTCGCCTTTCGGACTCTGTTCCGGTCGATAAACGCCTCTAACTTTTTGATTTCCCTGTTCTGTTTTGCATATGCGGCTTCAGCCTGTGCCCTGATTTGCGCATACTCCTTCAGGAAATATTGATAGTTGCCGGAATAACGTTTGATCACATGATGCTCCAGATGGAATGTAACCGTCGTAATTTCATTTAAGAAGCGTTCGTCATGAGAGATGACAAGAAATGCGTGCTCATAGTTTTTCAAGTAGCCAGTCAGCCACTCAATGTGAGCGGCATCCAAATAGTTGGTCGGCTCATCCAACAGCAGTACATCAGGCTCTTCAAGCAGCAGTTTGGCAAGCAGCAGCTTTGTACGCTGCCCGCCGCTTAAAGCCGTGACATCCTGGTCAAGCCCGATTTCCGCCAAGCCGAGGCCTTGTGCGGCATCCTCAATTTTCGTTCCGATTTGGTAAAATCCTGAAGCTTCCAGCTCAGCCTGAAGCTCTCCGTATCTTTTCAGGACGGCTTCAAGGTTGTCTCCGGCATCGGCCATTTTTTCGGCAAGCCCATTCATTTCCTTTTCGATTTCAAACAGCCGGCCGTACGCTTTCTCCATGTACTGAAGAATGGTTGTGCCTTCCGTCAGCTTGGCATGCTGTTCAAGAAAGCCGACCCGAATGTTTGGCTGCCATTCAATGTTTCCATGATCGGGCAGAAGGCTGCCCGTCAAAATGCGCAGCAATGTCGACTTTCCGGCTCCGTTTGCACCGACAAGACCGGCATGTTCCCCTTTCAGCAGGCGGAACCCGGCGTCTTGAAAGATCATGCGGTCTCCATATATATGGGTCAAATTCGTTACATGAACAATACTCATGATGATTCTCTCCTTCAGGCTTATTTTTGAAAAAACAAGCCATCTAAAGAGAACAGCGTGAAGCATCGCTATCCTGTCCGGCAAAAAAACGGGTAAGGCAAACTACACCTTACCCGCTACATATTTAAAATACAGCAAGAAAGGATGTCAAATCGTATCAAACTGTTCCCGAGATGGCTTGTCTAAAAAAGGGCAGACTTCTCCCGTCTTTAAGCCAATTCTCTTTTAAGAACAGTTGATAAGATTTTCATTCCTTTCCACCTCATTTTGGTCAAATTTACCTTCACAACACATTATATGAAGCGGAATGCCGCTTGTCAAACCGCTGCCTTATCAATTGACATCGTGTAGGCAGTGTGTTATTTAATTTGTGAACAGAATCGAACGATATATGTATATCATATGAGCAAAAGAGGAGAGGGATAGATGGCTAAGAGAGAATTCAAAGCAGAATCCAAGCGATTGCTGGACATCATGATCAACTCGATTTATTCCCAAAAGGAAGTCTTTTTAAGGGAGCTGATATCCAATGCGAGCGATGCCATCGATAAAATCTACTACAAAGCGCTGACAGATGATTCACTGACATTTAACAAAGACGATTACTACATAAAAATCTCCGCAGATAAAGAAAACAGAACGCTGACCATTGCGGACACCGGAATCGGCATGACGAAAGAAGAGCTTGAAGAGCATCTTGGAACGATTGCCAAGAGCGGCTCGCTTGCGTTTAAACAAGAAAACGAATTAAAAGACGGGCACGATATTATCGGCCAGTTCGGCGTCGGTTTCTACGCCGCTTTTATGGTTGCGGACACCGTCACCGTCATTACAAAAGCCCATGGCAGCGATGAAGCGCATCAATGGGAATCAGCCGGAGCCGACGGCTATACAATCGAACCGGCTGCGAAAGAATCAGCCGGAACCGATGTCATTCTGAAGCTGAAAGAGAATACAGACGATGAAAACTATGATGAATACCTGGATGTTCATCGCTTAAAAGCGATCATCAAAACATACTCTGATTTCATCCGCTACCCGATCAAGATGGATGTCGCGGTCAACAAGCCGAAAGAAGGCGCCGAAAATGAATTTGAAGAAGTCCAGGAAGAACAGACGGTCAACAGCATGGTGCCGATTTGGAGAAAAAACAAAAGCGAACTGAAAGATGAAGATTATGAGGCGTTTTATAAGGAAAAGCATTACGGTTTTGACAAGCCTCTCGCGCACATCCATACAAGCGTAGACGGCGCGGTGAGATACCATGCGATTTTATTCATTCCTGAAAATATTCCGTTCAACTACTACACGAAGGAATTCGAGAAGGGTCTGGAACTGTATTCGAACGGTGTGCTGATCATGGAAAAGTGTCCGGATCTGCTGCCTGACCATTTCAGCTTTGTCAAAGGAATGGTTGATTCAGAAGATTTATCGCTCAACATTTCGAGGGAGATGCTCCAGCATGACAGGCAGCTGAAGCTGATTGCCAAAAACATCAGCAAAAAAATCAAGAATGAGCTGAAGAGCTTGCTGAAAAATGACAGAGAAAAATACGAGTCTTTTTATCAATCGTTTGGCAGACAGCTTAAATTCGGGGTATACAATGATTTTGGAGCCCATAAAGATCTGTTGAAAGACCTGCTGCTTTTCTATTCATCAAAAGAGAAAAAGCTGGTCACCCTTGAGGAATATGTGTCCAGAATGCCTGAAGATCAAAAATACATTTATTATGCATCAGGCGACTCGTATGACCGAATAGAAAAGCTTCCTCAAACCGAGCTGGTTTCGGAAAAAGGGTATGAAATCCTTTATTTCACCGAGGATATCGATGAGTTCGCCATCAAAATGCTGGCGAATTATCAAGAGAAAGAATTCAAGTCGGTATCAAGCGGCGACCTCGGAATCGAAAACGATGACGAGCAAAACCAATCTGACGGGGATGACAGCCAATACAAAGACCTGTTTGAAGAGATGAAAAAGACTCTGGATGGAAAAGTGAAAAGCGTGAGGGCGTCAAAACGGCTGAAGACTCACTCCGTATGCCTTGCCGCTGACGGAGAAGTCACCATCGAGATGGAGAAAATCTTAAACGCAATGCCTGACAATCAGCATGTAAAGGCTGATAAAGTATTGGAAATCAATACAAACCACGAAGTCTTCAAAACATTGCAGAATGCTTTTGACAACGACAAGGATAAATTCAAACTGTACACCGGCCTCCTGTACAACCAGGCGCTGCTGATAGAAGGCTTGCCAATTGAAGACCCCGTCGAATTTACGAACGATATATGCAAAGTAATGGCATAAAAATAAAAAAAGATACATCTCAGCTTCTTGCGAGATGTATCTTTTTTTGATGTTAATGCTTCACAACTTCCTGTCCCCGCACATTCCAAGTCATCGCAAATATGAGTGCTGCGATTGCACATGAAGCGGTTAAAAGCGTAAAGCCCGCATTCCAGCCGGATGCATCGACGATAACACCCATCAGCGCATTCGCCGTCAAGGTTCCGCCCAGGTAACCGAACAGACCGGTCAATCCTGCAGCCGTGCCGGCCGCTTTTTTAGGAACAAAGTCAAGCGCTTGAAGGCCGATCAGCATGACGGGACCGTAAATGAGGAATCCGATCGCGATCAATGATGCCATGTCGATCATCGGATTGCCGGCTGGGTTGAACCAGTACACAAGCACCGCGATCAAAACACCTGCCATAAAGACAAAGCCTGCCGGTCCGCGGCGTCCTTTAAACCATTTGTCAGAGATCCAGCCGCACAGCAATGTCCCCGGAATCCCCGCCCATTCATACAGAAAATAAGCGACGCTTGATTTGCTCATGTCAAAGCCTTTTTCTTCGCTTAAATAGGTTGGAGCCCAATCCAGAACGCCGTAGCGGACGAAGTACACGAAAATGTTGGCAAGTGCGATCGCCCACACCCATTTATTATTTAATACATGTTTGAAAAGGATTTCTTTCGTTGATAATTCCTTTTCAAAGGTTTTCTTCGATTTGCTTGAATAATCGTTGCGGTATTCCTCGATTGGAGGAAGTCCGACAGACTGCGGCGTATCCCGGATCAGCCAGTAAGAAATGACGGCAACGGCGATGGCGACCAAGGCCGGCAAAATAAACACACCTTCATAGCCTGTAGCAGATCCCGTTATGCCTGAGAAGATGGCGACGCCGGCAACGGCAATCGGCGCCATCAGTCCCCCGCCGACATTGTGGGCGACATTCCATATGGCGGTTTTATTTCCCCTTTCGCTGACGCTGAACCAGTGGACAAGGACACGCCCTGACGGCGGCCATCCCATGCCCTGGAACCAGCCGTTTAAGAACAGCATGATAAACATAATGGCGATCGATGAGGTGAAAAAAGGAACAAACCCCATCAAGAGGCTGATGACAGCGGAAAGGATCAAACCGGCGGGCAGGAACATCCTCGGATTGCTCCGGTCCGATATCGTGGCCATCACGAACTTGCTCAGCCCGTAAGAGATGGATAGAGCGGACAAGGCAAAGCCGAGCGCCGACTTTGAAAAGCCCTCTTCGATCAAATAAGGCATGGCAAGCGAGAAATTTTTGCGAATTAAATAGTATGCCGCATAACCGATGAAGATGCCGAGAAAAACTTGCAGTCTGAATTTCTTATATTCCGAATCAATTTGATCTTCCGGCAGCCGCTCAATCGGCGGTGCTGGCTTAAACAGTTTTAACATGGTATTCCCCTTCTTTATTCATTTACTTCTTTTCGCGCAAAACATCGCGCAGCCGGTCCGGAAAGTTGGTGAACATTCCGGTCGCTCCCCAATCGAGCAGCCGCTTCATATCTTCTTTTTTATTCACAGTATAAGGATGGACCAGCATGCCGGTGCGTCGAATCTTTTGCACGTATGCCCGGCCAATGCGGTCAAAGTTCATGCCGAGTCCGACGCTGTAAGATTGATATTGTTTTAATTCGGCGTCAGTAATGGCAGCAGGTTTGTCGTACCATAATAATTGCACTAGCGGAATGTTTGGATTAGCGTTATGAATGATTTTTAAGCTTTCAGGACTAAAAGATTGAATGATGACTTTGCTTGAATGAATGTCTGCTCCGGTCAATTTGTATTGCTTCAGGATGTCCAGGAGCTTTTCTTCCATATGATCATAGTCTTCCGGTGATTTTGTTTCGATATAGTAGCGCGCGCTTCTCCCGAATGTTTGGATGATTTCTTCAAGGGTGGGCACTTTCAGCCCGGCGTACTCCGGTTTTGCCCGCTCAGGATATGCTTCGTTAAACCAGGAGCCTGCATCAAGCTCTTTGATTTCTTTCAGCGTATAGTCTTTGACAAAACCCGTACCATTAGTCGTACGATCCAATGTCTCATCGTGCATGGCGACCAAGTGGCCGTCTTTTGTCATTTGAAGATCGATTTCTATGTAATCGCCTTTCATTTTTTGTCCAAGCTTATAAGCCAAAAGCGTGTGCTCGGGAGCATGCCCCGATGCGCCGCGGTGCGCGACATTTAGTAGCTTGTTCGGATTGAGCTGCGGCTGGGAATGGCTTGCCGCCTCCGCATGCCCGCTGAATCCAAAACCAAAAGCAGCGATTGCGGCCGTTATAAGGAAGATGCTGCGGACTAGTCTTTTCATAACATGATCTCTCCTTTCAAGCTGTTATACAGAATAAAGGTGCCGTCTATTCATTACGATTGCTTTCGCCCCCTCTTAGATGACGAAGAAAAAGAGATCCACAAAAAAACCCCTGGCACAAGAGGGTCTTATTGTGAATCTCCCATTCTCCGTCACTTGTATTAACTTCTTTCCTATCATATCAAAAATGGAAGCGCTGTCAACAGGATTTTAAAAATAAAGAAACCTATCTTTTAAGATAGGTTTCCTGATCATTTAGCGGGCAAACAGCCGGTCGATGAAATCAATGTCCTCTTGAGACAGATTGACTTCTGCCGTTTTGAGGTTGTCGATCAGCTGATCAGCGCGTTTGGCGCCCGGGATCAACACGTCGATTTCAGGCCGCGCCAAGTACCAGGCCAAGACGATATGGGCGATGTCGACATTATGTTTTTCCGCGATCGGCGCAAGCTGGTTCACTTTTCTAATGTTTTCTTTGAAGCGTTCGCCTTGGAAGTTTTCCATTTCTCTTCTCAGGTCGCCTTCCGGGAACGTTGTATCTTCGCTGTATTTTCCGGCGAGCAATCCGGAGACGAGCGGGAAGTAAGGAACAAATGAGATGTTATGCTCCTGTGTATACGGGAAGAATGTCGTCTCAGCTTCCCTGTTCAGCAGGTTGTATTCGCCTTGGAGCACATCCACCAATCCGTCTTTGTTCGCTTCTTTCAGCTGCTCAAGAGAAAAGTTGGATACACCGATTGCTCTGATTTTGCCTTCCTGCTTCAGTTCATGGAGCGCCTGAACCGCTTCGTCTTTCGGCGTATTTTCATCAGGAAAATGGATATAGAAAAGGTCGATGTAGTCAGTTTGCAGCCGCTTCAGGCTTTCTTCGACGGACTTTTTCAAAAATGCGGGAGAGTTGTCAAAGACAAAATCGTCTCCTTCTTTCTTATGGGCGGCTTTTGTTGCAATCACGACATCTTCGCGGTTGAATTCTTTAAGGACTTCGCCGATTAATTCCTCGGAACGGCCGATGCCGTATATGTAGGCGGTATCTAAAAAAGTGACGCCGTTTCTTATTGCTTCCCGCACCAATTCTTTTCCCGTTTCTTCATTGAGATTCGGATAAAGGTTATGTCCTCCGACAGCATTGGTTCCCAAACCAATCGGAAATACGTGCAAGTCTGATTTGCCAACTTTAACTTTTTTCATTGAATTCCCCTCCTGATATGATGTGTAGATAAATAAACTTGGCCGGCCGCTTGGAAACAGCCGGTCAAGGGTGTCCGCTTCAACTATACATGTTTTGCCAAATGGATTTCAATTTTGCGATCTTTACAGTACACGTGATATTCCTCATCAAGCGCCTGAGATGTGACGATCGCGTGCAATCTGTCAAACGGCGCGTACGTCAGCAGGGTCGACTTCCCGAATTTGGAATGGTCGGCCAGCAAATATACTTGTTTTGCTTTTTCGGATATTTTCTTTTTAATTTCATATTCAAGCAGATCGGAGTTTGTCAGTCCATGGGTAAGTGTTGCGCCGGTTGCCGACATGAAAGCTTTATTAATATTATATTTATCCAGCGTTCCCGGATCATCCATGCCGACGAAGGACTGCGTTTTCCGTTTGTAGTTGCTGCCGATGATGATCAAGTTTATATTTTGCATCGCTGCAGCAGCGTTGATAATGTCGAGGCTGTTCGTTAAAACGGTTACATTTTTATTTGGATCAAGAGTTTCCAATATGGATCGGGTCGTTGTGCCGGAATCAATAAAAATCAGGTCATGGTCTTCAATAAAGCGTGAAGCATAGCGCGCGATTTTTGTCTTGGCATCCTTGTTTTGAATGGTTCTGTTTTCAAAAGGGATCAAGGCCGTTTTTTCGATCGCTGTTACGCCGCCGTAGACTTTTTTTATAACTCCTTTCTCGGTCAGCTTGTTAATGTCGCGTCTGACCGTGTTTTTTGAAACATTAAAGACCTGGCATAGTTCATCAAGCGAAACGGTGCCATTGGTCAAAATATAATCTTCCATTTCTTTAATCCGCATTAACTTCATACTAAGTATCTCCTTCTAGTATATTTGACTAAATATATATGACGAACCCAAAAGTTAACCAATAATTGCTTAAAAAATGATACCATTGGTGATTATTTTTTGCAAGATTTGCCCTGTTTCTTTTTATTATACAATGTTTCCCTAAATCATTTTAACGTTTTCTACAAATCTTACAAAAGAAAAATTTAATGATTTTGATTGACTTATGGGTAAGGCCGGATTAAAATATAACCAAGAAGTGACCAAAACATGATAATGTTGAGAAATTTCTGATGTGTAAACGTTTTATTGCGTCATGGTTCTTTGGATAAAATCATAGTTCTATTCATTAATTTCTTTTGTAAGCGTTTAATTCCTGTTTTTTGCGAAAATCCGTTGTGCAATGAAGAGCTGTTCGGCATTCATACATAATGGTTGAAACCTGCCCCATCTGTACCAGGAGATGTTTAATATTCAAGGAGGTTATAAGAATGGCAGAAATCAGAAAGTTAAGAAACTATATTAATGGAGAATGGGTTGAAAGCAAAACCGACAAATATGAAGATGTAGTCAATCCAGCGACGAAAGAAGTGCTGTGCCAAGTGCCGATTTCGACGCGAGAGGATATAGAATACGCAGCGCAAACAGCGGCTGAAGCGTTTAAAACATGGTCAAAAGTGGCTGTTCCGCGCCGGGCAAGAATTCTATTTAACTTTCAGCAGCTTTTAACTCAGCATAAAGAGGAGCTTGCCCACCTCATCACGATTGAAAACGGAAAAAACACGAAAGAAGCGTTGGGTGAAGTTGGACGCGGCATCGAGAATGTCGAGTTTGCAGCTGGAGCGCCTTCACTGATGATGGGAGATTCACTTGCTACAATTGCAACCGATGTTGAAGCGGCGAACTACCGGTACCCGATCGGAGTCGTCGGCGGAATTGCACCATTTAACTTCCCGATGATGGTACCATGCTGGATGTTCCCAATGGCCATTGCGTTAGGAAACACATTTATTCTGAAGCCTTCCGAACGGACGCCGCTTTTGACGGAAAAGCTAGTTGAACTGTTTGAAAAAGCCGGACTTCCAAAAGGGGTCTTCAATGTGGTATACGGCGCACATGATGTAGTAAACGGCATTCTCGAACACCCGGAAATTAAAGCGATTTCATTCGTCGGTTCAAAACCGGTCGGAGAATATGTCTATAAAAAAGGAAGCGAAAATCTGAAACGCGTTCAATCGCTGACAGGCGCTAAAAACCACACCATCGTTCTGAACGATGCCAACCTTGAAGATACGGTAACAAATATTATCGGCGCTGCTTTCGGATCTGCCGGCGAACGCTGCATGGCATGCGCAGTAGTAACGGTTGAAGAAGGAATTGCAGATGAGTTCATGGAAAAATTGGTTCAGAAAGCATCTGAAGTCAAAATCGGAAACGGACTTGACGACGGTGTATTCCTCGGGCCTGTCATTCGCGAAGACAACAAGAAACGCACACTCGGCTATATACAAAAAGGAATTGAAGAGGGTGCGAGACTTGTCTGCGACGGACGCGAAAATGTTACAGATGAAGGCTATTTCGTCGGCCCGACAATCTTTGACAATGTCACAACTGATATGACGATCTGGAAGGACGAAATTTTTGCTCCTGTACTATCGGTCATCCGTGTGAAGAACTTGAAAGAAGCGGTTGAGATCGCCAACCAGTCCGAATTTGCAAACGGCGCATGCTTGTTCACATCGAATTCGAATGCGATCCGCTATTTCCGTGAAAACATTGATGCGGGAATGCTCGGCATCAACCTGGGTGTACCGGCTCCGATGGCATTCTTCCCGTTCTCCGGATGGAAGTCTTCGTTCTTTGGTACATTGCATGCCAACGGAAAAGACAGCGTCGATTTCTATACGCGCAAAAAGGTCGTCACTGCAAGATATCCGGCGCCTGACTTCAATTAATTGTGAAAAAACCGGGCGGTGCGGTTCCCGCGCTGTTCGGATCATGTTTCAAGTTTGAAAAGGAGGCTTTATCCATGAGTCATTTGTTGCGCAAGCCGCAGGCGAATGAGCTGTCACAAGGCGTGAAGCTTGTACACGAAGTGAAAAAATCGAATTCCGATCTAAGTTATGTCGAGTTTAAAGTCCTTGATCTTGCACCGGGATCCAGCTATGAAGAATCGCTGAGCAAACAAGAATGCTGCATCGTCGCGCTTACCGGAAAGATTACCGCAACCGATCATGAACAGACATTTGAAAATATCGGCACGAGAGAAAGCGTTTTCGAAAGAAAGCCGACCGACAGCGTATATGTGTCAAATGACCGCAAGTTCGGCATTACCGCCGTTACAGAGGCAAGAGTTGCCCTGTGCTATTCACCTTCTGAAAACCAGCTTCCGACGAAACTGATCAAAGCTGAAGACAACGGTATTGAGAACCGGGGAAAATTCAGCAATAAACGAACCGTCCATAACATACTTCCGGATTCAGATCCTTCAGCGAACAGTCTTTTAGTCGTCGAAGTCTACACTGAAAGCGGAAACTGGTCCAGCTATCCGCCGCACAAGCATGACCAAGACAACCTGCCTGAAGAGTCCTTTTTAGAAGAAACATACTACCATGAACTTGATCCGCAGCAAGGCTTCGTATTTCAGCGCGTATACACGGATGACCGTTCCATCGACGAGACGATGACTGTTGAAAATGGAAACGTTGTCATCGTGCCGGCCGGATACCATCCTGTCGGGGTGCCTGACGGATACACATCCTATTATTTAAACGTGATGGCAGGGCCGACGCGTAAATGGAAGTTTCATAACGACCCTGACCATGAATGGATTTTGGAACGCTAACAATAAGGCAAGGAGAGGCTGTTGAAGATGAAGTATACGTTTAATGAAGAGAAAGAATTTGACATTGTAGCGATCGGCCGCGCATGCATCGATTTAAACGCAGTCGAATACAACAGGCCGATGGAGCAGACGATGACATTTTCAAAATATGTCGGCGGCTCCCCGGCTAATATTGCAATCGGCAGTTCCAAATTAGGCTTGAAGACCGGATTTATCGGGAAGATTCCGGATGACCAGCACGGCAGATTCATCGAAACCTATATGAGAAATACAGGTGTCGATACGTCACAAATGGCGGTTGATAAAGACGGACATAAAGCTGGGCTTGCTTTCACAGAAATTTTAAGCCCTGAAGAATGCAGCATTTTAATGTACAGGGATGATGTTGCAGATCTTTACCTTGCCCCTTCTGAAGTGAACGAAGACTATATTGCCAAATCGAAGATGCTTCTTGTGTCAGGTACGGCGCTGGCTAAAAGCCCTTCCCGCGAAGCGGTGCTGAAAGCCGTACAGCTGGCGAAAAAGCATCAAGTGAAAGTGGTCTTTGAGCTTGACTATCGTCCATATACGTGGACATCTGCGGAGGAAACGGCCGTCTACTATACGCTTGTTGCCGAACAATCAGACATTGTCATCGGGACGCGTGATGAGTTTGATGTAATGGAAAATAAGAGCGGCGGCAGCAATGAAGAATCTGTTCAGCATTTATTTGCACATTCCGCAGATCTTGTCGTTATCAAGCACGGTGTCGAAGGTTCATATGCATACAGCAAATCCGGGGACGTCTTCCGGGCGAAAGCGTACAAAACGAAGGTCTTGAAAACGTTTGGAGCGGGCGATTCATACGCCTCCGCCTTCCTCTACGGACTCGTTTCAGGCAAAGATATTGAAACCGCGCTGAAATACGGAAGCGCTTCCGCCTCGATTGTTGTTTCAAAGCACAGCTCATCTGAAGCGATGCCGACAGTCGCCGAGATTGAAGAGCTTATTGCGGCTCAGTCTTAAATGAAGAATATGAATAAAGGTGGGATCGTTTGTGGGCAAGAAAATACGTTTAACCACAGCACAAGCGTTAATTAAGTTCTTAAATCAGCAGTACATCCATGTAGATGGAGAAGAAACTCCGTTTGTCGAGGGAATCTTTACGATTTTTGGCCATGGGAACGTCGTTGGAATCGGCCAGGCGCTTGAACAGGATGCCGGCCACTTAAAGGTGTTTCAAGGCAAAAATGAGCAGGGAATGGCGCATGCAGCAATGGCTTACAGCAAGCAAATGCTGAGAAGGAAGATCTATGCCGTGTCGACATCAGTCGGACCGGGAGCAGCTAACCTTGTGGCAGCCGCAGGTACTGCGCTTGCGAACAACATTCCAGTCCTCTTGATTCCAGCCGATACATTTGCCACGAGACAGCCTGATCCTGTTCTTCAGCAAGTAGAGCAGGAATACAGTGCGGCGATTACGACGAACGATGCATTGAAGCCTGTTTCGAGGTATTGGGACCGTATTACGCGCCCTGAACAGTTGATGAGCAGTCTGATTCGCGCTTTTGAAGTAATGACAGACCCTGCAAAAGCTGGTCCTGCAACGATTTGCATTTCTCAAGATGTTGAAGGCGAGGCCTATGATTTCGATGAAAGCTTTTTTGAAAAACGCGTTCACTATGTTGATCGCAAAGAGCCGAGCGAGCGTGAACTGAAGGGAGCGGCAGAACTGATCAAGTCGAGCAAAAAACCGCTCATCTTGGTCGGCGGCGGAGCGAAATATTCCGGCGCGCGCGACGAATTGATCGCCATGTCTGAAGCTTACAATATTCCGCTGGTAGAAACCCAGGCCGGTAAATCCACAGTAGAAGCCGATTTTGCCAACAATTTGGGCGGAATGGGAATCACCGGTACGCTGGCGGCAAACAAAGCGGCTCGCGGGGCAGACCTGATCATCGGAATTGGCACGCGCTATACCGATTTTGCGACATCATCAAAAACCGCTTTTGACTTTGACAACGCAAAATTTTTAAACATTAATGTCAGCAGAATGCAGGCTTATAAACTGGATGCTTTCCAAGTCGTTGCCGATGCAAAAGTAACGCTCGGCAAACTGCACGGCTTATTGGAAGGCTATAAGAGCGAGTTCGGTTCAACCATCAAGGAGCTGAAAGACGAATGGCTTGCTGAACGCGACCGCTTAAGCAAGGTAACATTTAAGCGCGAAAACTTCACTCCTGAAATTAAAGATCACTTTTCTCAAGACATACTCAACGAATATGCGGATGTGCTGCAAACCGAACTGCCGCAAACAACGGCATTGCTCGCCATCAATGAAACAGTTGATCCGGACAGCGTCGTCATTTGTTCAGCAGGCTCTTTGCCGGGAGATCTGCAGCGGCTGTGGCATTCAAACGTACCGAATACGTACCACCTGGAATACGGCTATTCCTGCATGGGATATGAAGTATCGGGAACGCTCGGCTTGAAATTGGCGCATCCTGATAGAGAAGTTTATTCACTGGTCGGAGACGGAAGCTTCCTGATGCTCCACTCAGAGCTCATTACAGCAATCCAATATAATAAAAAAATTAACGTGCTGCTCTTTGACAACTCAGGATTCGGCTGCATCAACAATCTGCAAATGGACCATGGAAACGGCAGCTACTACTGTGAATTCAGAACAGCAGACAATCAGATTCTCAATGTCGATTATGCGAAAGTGGCCGAAGGCTATGGAGCGAAAACCTACAAAGCGAACACGATTGAAGAATTAAAAGCGGCGCTGGAAGATGCCAAAAAACAAGATGTCTCAACATTGATTGAAATGAAGGTGCTGCCGAAAACGATGACGGACGGCTATGACAGCTGGTGGCACGTAGGTGTTGCAGAGGTTTCCGAACAGGAAAGCGTGCAAAAGGCGTATAAAGCAAAAGAAAAAATGCTGGAATCTGCAAAGCAGTATTAAAGGAGGCACCAGGATGGGCAAGACACAAATTCTATGGGGCATCGCCCCCATAGGATGGCGGAACGATGATATTCCGGAAATCGGCGCGGGAAACACACTTCAGCATTTGTTGAGCGACATTGTTGTTGCGGGCTTTCAAGGCACGGAAGTGGGCGGCTTTTTTCCGGAACCGGCCATTCTCAATAAAGAGCTCGAGCTGAGGAATCTAAGGATTGCCGGCAAGTGGTTCAGCAGCTATATCATTCGGGACGGCATTGAAGAAGCAGCCAAGGAATTTGCGGCTCACTGCCAGTACTTAAAAGACGTCCATGCCGATGTTGCGGTCGTATCAGAACAGACGTACAGTGTGCAGGGCTTGGATAAAAACGTGTTTAAAGAAAAGCCTTATTTCACCGATGAAGAATGGCAGCGGCTATTTGAAGGTTTAAATCACCTCGGGGAAATCGCCGGCCGTTACGGACTGAAGCTTGTCTACCATCACCACCTCGGCACAGGCGTGCAGACAGAGGAAGAGGTGGACCGGCTCATGGCGGGAACTGACCCGGCACTTGTGCACCTTCTGTACGATACGGGGCATGCCTACATTTCAGATGGAAATTATATGAACATTTTAGAGAAGCATATTGACCGTATTAGGCACGTTCATTTTAAAGACGCGCGCCTTAAGATCATGGAGAAATGCAAGCGGGAAGGAAATTCGTTCCAACAGGCGTTTCTGCAAGGGATGTTCACAGTTCCAGGCGACGGCTGCATCGATTTTAGAGAAGTATATCAAACGCTTTTAAAGCACGGCTATTCCGGCTGGATCGTAGTGGAAGCCGAGCAGGATCCCGATGTTGCCAACCCGCTTGAATACGCATTGATCGCCAGAAAGTACATCGATCGTCACTTGTTGAATGTCCCAGCAACCAATTAAGGGGGCTCTAAATTGAGCAATGGAAGTGCAGCAGTCTCACCATTCAATAAACGAACCGTCGCAGCAGCTTTGGCAAATTACATTGATGCAGGCTCCATTGTCGCAGGATCGGCAGGATTATCTTTATGGGTCAGTTACCTGAAGCTTTCTGATACACAGATCGGACTGCTCGGCGCATTTAGCGCCAACGCCATTTCGGCAGCAATCGGAGCGCTGCTCGGAGGCTTTTTGGCCGACAAAATTGGCCGAAAGGCTGTCTATACGAACAGTATGCTGGTTTATGCACTGGGCATTTGTTTAGTTTTATTCGGCACCAGCTTCCCCTTTTTGTTAAGCGGTTACATTATTATCGGTTTATCGGTAGGAGCTGATATTACGGCTTCCTGGACGATCATCGCAGAGAACGCACCTAAGAAAAACAGGGCGCGTCATTGCGGGGTTGCACAGGTCGCATGGGCTGCGGGAGCGGTTGTGGTTCTGCTGCTGTCGGTCCTGCTCGGTGATTTAGGCTTATTGGGCAATAAAATCGTGTTTGGGCATTTGCTCGTTATCGCACTGATTACTTATGTTCTGCGGAAAAGGCTGCCGGAATCCGATGCCTGGCAGGATCAATCCGAAATGGCTCAAGCCGTCAGGAAGCCGAAGACGCCTTATCTCGATTTGCTTCAGCCTAAGTATTTGAAAAGCATTTTATTCTTAATGGGCGTGTACTTGGTTTGGAATCTGGCTGCAGGTGTCATGGGGTTTTTTATGCCTTACATTTATCAGCAGGTCGGCGATGTATCAGCGACCATGGCAAATATTTTGCAGATGGGGCTGTTTATTTTCACCGGGCTTGGCGTCGCTTTTATCTTCATGCCGTTTGCAGACAAATACAGGAAGACAGTGTTTGGGATCTCCGCATTTGCGGCGGTGATCGGCTGGTCATTGTTTCTGCTTCCGGCAGAGGGCATGCCGATTCTCATCCTCTTTATCGTGATGATCGGCATAAACAACGGGGCGGGGCAACAGGCCAACTATCAATTATGGGCGAGTGAAATTTTCCCGACGGAATATCGCGCATCTGCACAAGGATTGATGTTCTTCCTTGTTCGTATCTCAATCGGGGCTTGGAGCCTTTTCGTTCCAATGATCATCTCGAATTTTGGAATTGCATTTATGGCGGCCATTCTCCTTGGATGTGTAACGGCCAGCATGCTCATCGGGCTCTTTTTTGCACCGAATACATCCGGTAAGTCGCTTGAACAAATTCAGGAAGAGCTGTATGGGACTCCTCCGGCTCAAGCTGGGCAAGTGCAAACAAGAAAAATTATGTAACTACATTTGAAGGAGTGGCTATCAATGAAACTACGCATTGGTGTTATTGGTACAGGAGCAATCGGAAAAGAACACATCAACCGCATCACAAATAAATTAGCCGGCGGCGAAATTGTCGCGGTCACCGATGTGAACCAGGAGGCAGCTCAGCAAGTTGTAACGGACTACAGCCTGAACGCCAAGGTCTATCCGGATGACGACAGTCTAATCGCAGCCGAAAATGTAGACGCAGTCTTAGTAACAAGCTGGGGACCGGCACATGAATCAAGCGTTTTGAAAGCGATTAAAGCAAACAAATTCGTATTTTGCGAAAAGCCTCTGGCGACGACTGCGGAAGGATGCATGCGGATCGTCAATGAAGAAGTCAAAGCGGGCAAACGTCTCGTTCAAGTCGGCTTTATGCGCCGCTATGACAGCGGTTACGTACAGCTGAAAGAAGCGATCGACAATCGGGTCATCGGCGAGCCCCTCATGATCCACTGTGCGCACCGCAACCCGGTTGTAGGCGACAACTATACAACAGATATGGCTGTCGTCGATACGCTTGTCCATGAAATAGACGCCCTGCACTGGCTGATTAATGATGACTACGAATCCGTTCAGGTCATTTATCCGAAAAAATCGAAAAACGCGCTTCCTCATTTGCGTGATCCGCAAATCGTCATCATCGAAACAAAAGGCGGAGTCGTGATCAATGCGGAAATCTATGTCAACTGCAAATACGGCTACGATATCCAGTGTGAAATCGTCGGCGAGGACGGAATCGTGAAGCTTCCTGAACCATCAAGCATCTCTCTCAGAAAAGACGGCAAATTCTCGACGGATATCCTCATGGATTGGCAGCGCCGCTTTGTAGACGCTTACGATGTAGAAATTCAAGATTTCATTGACTCGATCCAACAGAAAGGCGAGGTCAGCGGGCCGACTGCGTGGGACGGCTATATCGCCGCCGTGACGACGGACGCCTGTGTGAAAGCTCAGGAATCCGGACAGAAAGAACCTGTGGCGCTTCAGGAGAAGCCGGAATTCTATCAAACGTTCACAACTGTTAAAAAATAAAAACATTCCGAGGAGTGAAAAGTATGAAATTAGCATTGGATCCATCGATGTATCGTGATGATTTGACTTTGGAAGAAACGGTCTATAAAACGGCGGAGCTTGGCTACGAATATATCGAACTATCGCCGCGCGAAGATTTTTGTCCATTCTATAAATATCCGAAAGTCGATTCAGCTAAAATCAAACAATTAAAGCGGCTTTTAAGAGATACCGGTGTTAAGCTTTCATCGCTCCTTCCGCTTTACCACTGGGCAGGTCCTGATGAAGATCGCCGTCAGGCCGCCGTGCGCAATTGGAAAAGGGCAATCGAAATTGCGGTCGAGCTTGAAGTCGATTTGATGAACAGTGAATTCAGCGGTTCAAAATACGATCCTTTAACAAGTGAAGAAAAATTTATCAAATCCATGGATGAGCTTCTGCCAATCTTTGAAAAAGAAGGCATTAAACTCAATCTTCAAGCCCATCCATACGATTTTATCGAAACGCACAAAGGTGCGTTGGATATGATCCGCGCGCTTGACAAGGATTGGATTAATCTTGTCTACTCGACTGCGCATACATTCTTTTATGATGACGGCAAAGGCGACATCGAGACAATGTTTGACGAAGCCGGCGACCGCCTCACACATGTTTTATTCGCAGATACGTATAATCATAAAGCGGCTCATGGCCTTCGCTACATCGTCAATCCGCCTGACGCAAAAGTAACGGTTCACCAGCATTTGGACATTGGTCAAGGCGAGGTCGATTTTGATATGATCTTCAGAAAGCTGAGAGAGATGAAGTTCGACGGAATTGCGACGAACGCCGTTTTTGCTTGGGTCGATGAAAGAGCGGATGAATCAAGCAGATTCATGCTTGAAAAATTGAAACAAGAATTATTAGGCTAAGCCCCCCCCTGAGTTCGGCGCCCTGCCGAACTTCTCTTCACAAGGATATGAGAGAAGGAGAATCGAATATGAAGCTATGCTTTAATGAAGCAACGACGTTGGAAAATTCAAACCTTGCAAAAGACCTCGAATACTGTGAGAAGCACGGATACGATTATATCGAAATCCGGACGATGGATAAGCTGCCTGAGTACTTAAAAGACCATGCTCTCTCAGAGTTAGCCGAGTATTTTCAAACTCATCATATTAAGCCGCTGGCCTTGAATGCCCTTGTCTTTTTCAACAACCGCGATGAAAAAGGGCACCGTGAAATCATCGAAGAATTTAAAGGCATGATGGAAACGTGCAAAATGCTTGGTGTGAAATACGTGGTCGCGGTACCGCTTGTCACCGAACAAAAAATCTTAAAAGAAGATATTAAAGCAAGCTCCGTCGAAGTGCTGACAGAGCTGTCAGACATCGCTGAGCCGTACGGCGTAAAGATCGCTGTCGAGTTTGTCGGTCACCCGGAGTGTACGGTCAATACGTTCAGCCAGGCCTATGACATCGTCATGACCGTGAACCGCGATAATGTCGGCCTTGTTTTTGACAGCTTCCATTTCCATGCAATGGGCTCAAGTCTTGAGGATTTAAAAAAGGCGGACGGCAAGAAAATCTTCATTTATCATATCGATGACACGGAAGACTTTCCAATCGGATTTTTAAGAGATGAAGACCGTGTTTGGCCGGGACAGGGAGCCATCGACTTGGATGCCCACTTATCAACTTTGAAAGACATCGGTTTTTCGGATGTCGTATCAGTTGAATTGTTCAGACCTGAATACTATAAGCTGAGCGCGGAAGAAACGATTCGAACGGCCAAAGAAACAACAGTTGAAGTTGTTTCAAAATACTTCAAGATTTAATACGGGATAGGAGGGGTGAACGTGGCTTTCGTTTCCATGAAAGAACTTCTTCAAGAAGCAAAGGAACATCATTATGCAATCGGTCAATTTAATATTAATGGCCTTCAATGGACAAAAGCGATTCTAGAGGCAGCGGAAGAAGAACGGTCACCTGTCATCGCAGCCGCTTCAGATCGGCTCATCGATTATTTGGGCGGATTTAAAACGGTTTCCGCAATGGTTGCGGCTTTGATTGAGGAAATGTCGATCTCCGTTCCCGTCGTGCTTCACCTTGACCATGGCAAAAGTCCGGAGCGCTGCAAGCAAGCGATAGACGCGGGTTTTAGCTCAGTCATGATCGACGGCTCGCATTCACCAATCGATGAAAATATCGCCATGACAAAAGAGGTCGTGTCATATGCCGGGGTCCGCAATGTTTCGGTTGAAGCAGAGGTTGGCACCGTAGGGGGCATGGAAGACGGGCTTATCGGCGGAGTGCAGTATGCCGACATCGGTGAATGCGAGCGGATTGTCAAAGAAACCGGTATCGATGCTTTGGCAGCCGCGCTCGGCTCCGTTCATGGAAAATATCAAGGCGAGCCTAATTTGGGATTTAAGGAAATGGAAGAAATCTCACGGGTAACGGACATTCCGCTCGTTCTCCATGGAGCTTCGGGCATCCCGGCTGATCAAATCGCAAGAACGATCCGTCTGGGCCATGCGAAAATCAACATTAATACCGAATGCATGGTGGCCTGGACTGAGAAAACGCGCAGCATATTTAAAGACAATCCCGATTTATATGAACCCCGCGCCTATATGACGCCAGGGATCAGCGCAGTCAAAGAAACGGTTAAACATAAGATGAGAGAATTCGGGTCATCCGGAAAAGCGGTATGCACCCAAAAGATAGAAATATAAGCTAAACCAATATCGCCTCCACTCACTTAATCGAAGTGAGTGTTTTTTTGTTCGCAGTATTTGTAAAGATATTCTAAAGGTTCAAAAGTATGATTGACTGTAATTGATATAATAGTTATAATTTCCCTCATAATCCATTTTGATCAGAAAAGATTTTATTTTCTGAAAATAAATGACAGCAAGACAATAACTAAATCAGGTGAATGCTATATGCTGACAAACGTTTTAAAGTATCGGGTTCATATTTTATTTATCGTGTTATGTTTGATCGGCGGGACGACATGGGCTTTTCAAAAAGCCGGGCTGAGTGACAGCCTTCCATTTTGGTCCGCCGGCATGCGGTTCATGATCGCAAGCATTTTGATCGCGGCGTTTCTGTTGGCACGGAGGCAGTTTGTTCTGTCAAAGGAACTGCTAGTGCTGTCGTTTTTGAACGGCATCATGTATTTTTCCGTTCCATTCGGATCTGTTTATTGGGCCTCTCTTTATTTGCCGAGCGGGTTGGTGTCTATATTAGCGGCAAGCATTTCAGTCTTTGCCCTGATGATCAACCGCCTCGTCAAAGGGACACCGGCGACGAAACTGCAGAAATGGGGGATATGCCTGGCTTTGCTCGGCATTACAATCGTGTTTGGCAACCAACTGCTGATCAAAGTCGATGTTATTGAAATTGTCGCAATGATTGTGATTTTGTGTGCGATGTTTGGCTCGGCTTTTATTCAAATCAAAGTACAGCAGAGAATTCGTTCGCTTCCGATCTTAAGCTTTAACTCCCTTTCAATGCTGAGCGGCGGAGCGGTATTGCTCATCAGCAGCCTCATCTTTGAAAGCGGGACAAGAACGTTTTCCGGTGTGAGTCTTTATGCGCTGCTTTATTTAGCGGTTGTCGGCTCGATTTTGGGTTTTTGGATCAACATTTATCTGCTTAAAAAATGGCACATCTCAAAAGCGACTTCCCACTTGTTCATCTCCCCTGTCATTGCGCTCTATATCGGATTTCTGTTTCTGGATGAAAAACTGAATGCGAATATTTATTTAGGAACGCTGTTTGTCATATTCGGTGTGATGTTCATCAACTTAAAAAAAGAAGAGAGGATCGCGAAAATTGACGAAACGAAACAAAAACTTGGCCATCATTTGTCAAAATAAGCACCTGCCATTTATTTTTGAAGAAGCTGAGCGTTTAGGATTGAAGGTCACGTTCTTTTACAATTCGGCCGAAGATTTCCCGGGCAATCTTCCGGCTGTGGAACGCTGTGTGCCGCTGCCGTTGTTTGAAGATGAAGAAGCGGCGATGGATGTCGTCAGGCAGACATTTGTCGAATTTCCGTTTGACGGCGTGATGACACTGTTTGAACCGGCTTTGCCTTTCACGGCAAAAGCTGCTGAAGCTTTGAATCTGCCGGGGCTTCCTTTCACAACAATGGAAAACTGCCGCAATAAAAATAAAACCCGCAGCATACTTCAGCAAAACGGATTGAATACGCCGGTTTTTCACGAGTTCCATACGCTCGCTGACCTGGAAAACAGGAAACTGTCGTATCCATTAGTCGTCAAGCCGGTCAACGGCTTCTCAAGCCAGGGCGTCGTCCGTGTTGATGATCGGAAGGAGCTTGAGGAGGCCGTCCGGAAAGTCGAGGCCGTCAACCAAAGGGACCTCAATCGATTCGTGCACGGCAAAACGGGCATCGTAGCCGAGCAATTTATCGATGGGCCGGAATTCGCGATTGAAACGCTGTCGATTCAAGGAAACGTACATGTTCTTTCGATTGGATACAAAGGGAACAGCAAAGGGCCGTTTTTTGAAGAAGGGGTCTATATTGCTCCGGCTCAATTGAAAGAAGAGACGCGCCTTGCGATCGTCAAGGAAGTGACGGGCGCCGTTTCAGCGCTGGGCATTCACCAGGGGCCGGCTCATACAGAGCTGAGGCTGGACAAGGATGGAACACCTTATGTTATCGAGGTGGGCGCCAGAATCGGCGGTTCAGGGGTTTCCCATTACATCGTCAAAGAGAGCACAGGCATCAACTTTATGCAGCTTGTCTTGCAAAATGCATTAAAGCCGCTGGAGAGCAGCGAGTTTGAAGGCGAGATCAGGCCTGTAAGGACAGCCGGCAATTATATCATTCCTGTACAGGGCTCCGGCACTTTTGAAAAAATCGACGGACTGGAAGAAGTCAAACAGAGGCAGGAGGTTAAGCGGGTGTTTCAATTTATGAGAAGAGGCGCAAAGATCCTCCCGTACCCGCACTTTTCCGGTTATCCGGGGTTTATATTAACAAGCCATCATTCTTATGAAGAATGTGAAGCTTTCTACCGGGAGCTGGATGATGAGCTTCATATCATTTATCAAAATAATTTGACGGGTACAATAGGAGGTTAAGATGATCTCGACTAAAGTGCACAAAGAGCAAGCCGTGATGATTGTCCATACGCTCGGTCCCAAAGGCACGAACTGTGAAAAAGCCGGCCTGCTATGGCTCAAAAATAAAGGGGTCCGCGGGGAAGTCAGGCTTTATGAAACGTTGGAAGAAGCGCTGCTCCATGTTAAATCGACAGAAAATTCAGTCCTCTTAGGCTGCGCCGTTTACCCGTTTTTGCATCAAATCGTATTTGAGAATCTAGCGGACTTAAAGATTATAGACAGTTTTGTGATGCCTACATACAACATGGTGTTTGCCGCAAAACAGCACACGATGGCATCGGATATTCAAATCGTCGCTTCACACCCTGCTCCGGCTCATCTGGCAAAGCTGTTCAGCAGTCAAGTCCAATTTGTCACCAGCAATGCTCAAGCGGCCCTGGCCTGCGCTTCAAACGCGGCTGACGGCTGCATCACGACGATTAAAGCAGCCGATGAACACCGTTTGAAAGTCATTAAAGATTTTGGGGAAGTACCGATGTGCTTTACAATCCACGGGCTTAAATCAATCGAAGGAGGAAGCCGATGACGACTTTGACAGGGGACATTGTAAACATGGTCAACGAGCAGATTGTACCGAACATACATGAATTGCAGACGTACCAAAATGATAAAGGACAGATTACAGAGCATCACGAAAGGGCGGAACAGCTTCTGCTGCAATTGATTGAAGACGCAGGAGCCATTTATGAAGCGGTTCACTTAACGGCTGCAAAAGAGGCGTTTAAAGAGGACGTTTTGGATTGGATCAGCCGCGGATTAGGGGAGACGCCGTATTTTGACCGGTTATTGACGGCTTACCGGGCTCCGCATGATCAGGAGACGACCTTTTTTGCGGCGCCGATCGTGACGCCGAATGGGCCTCATGCGAAAGGCTGCTATTTTGAAGCCTTTTTAGCCGTTCGTGAAGAACCTGCCATGATGAGGCCGATAGAAGAGGATCTGCCTCATCCTGAAAACGGCTGCCAATCCCTTAAGCTGCTCGCCGGAACAAAGGGGTTCACGGAAGAAAAATGCATCGTATTCTTCCCTGAAAATGTGAAAACAAAAGAGAAAATCACATCACAGACATTCGCGATTTTCTACTTTAATAAGTTTTATCACATTTACCATGAGGACACGCTCAAAAGAGCGAGGGCCATTTTTGAACATGCGCCTTTCAAGTCGGCTCAGCTTTCCCACGACCGCACATATGAAGCAAGGGTGTTGTGGGGCTACCTTCACGACTATTTTCATCATTGCGGAAAAAAACCTTTTCATCTCCATATTCAGGCGAAAATGAATTTTTTCGCAGGCATTTTAGAAGAAGTCAAGGTCGATTGCCAAGCAATCCTGACCTTGTGGGAGCGGCAATATGACGGCTGGGAGGAAATTATCGAATTTGTTTTGTATGAGCGGCTGCTGCGCTATCCGAGCCAGCATAATGCAACGCGGAATTTTGATTCCGGGACAGGCTATTTTCTGTTCAGCTGGATGATTGAAAACGGCCGTTCCATTCAAAAAGGAGAAGAGAAGCGCGTGTCGCTTGACCTTCCACGCTGCATGGACGATTTAAGAAAGCTTGTGGCCGAAATTGAACAGCTGGAAGAAATCGAGGATGACACGGCATACAAAGAGGCCGCGGAGCGCTATGTCAGACAATACCTGCCTCCGGGACGGGAAGGCGAGCGATTCAGCGTCCCGGAACAGTATTTCATTGACGAGATCAATAAGAAAATCGAAACCGCCCGTCTTCGATTTGAACGGGAGAGACTGGAAGCGTGAAGCCGCCATTAAGCAAAATCGGAGAGAAAATGATTGAGAAAACAGGGGTCAGGGCTGTGATGAGCGATATTCAGGAAGTCCTGGCCGGCGGTGAACGGTCATACATTAATTTAAGTGCGGGCAATCCGATGATTTTGCCCGGCGTGTCAGCCATGTGGAAGTCGGCTCTTGCCGATCTCCTTGACGATGACAGGTTTTCTTCGGTGATCGGCCAATACGGATCGAGCTATGGAACCGATGAACTGATTGCAAGTGTTGTCCGCTTCTTTTCAGAGCGGTATAGCGCCGGCATTCGAAAAGAGAACGTGTTGATTACAGCCGGAAGCCAGCAGCTGTTTTTTCTGGCGATCAATTCGTTTTGCGGAATGGGAAGCGGATCTGTGATGAAAAAAGCCTTGATCCCGATGCTGCCTGACTATTCGGGATACAGCGGGGCGGCACTGGAGCGGGAGATGATTGAGGGGATCCCTCCGCTCATATCGAAATTGGATGATCATACGTTTCGATATGAGCTCGACCGTAAGGGGTTTTTAGAGAGGATGCGCATCGGTGCTGTCTTGCTATCGCGCCCGAACAATCCTTGCGGAAACATCTTGCCTAAAGAAGATGTAGCATTCATTTCAGACGCATGCCGAGAAGCGAATGTTCCGCTGTTCATTGATTCCGCATATGCTCCGCCTTTTCCGGCGATTCACTTTATCGACATGGAACCGATTTTCAACGAGCAGATCATTCACTGTATGAGCCTTTCAAAAGCCGGCCTGCCTGGCGAAAGGATCGGAATCGCCATCGGGCCGTCCCGGTATATTCAGGCAATGGAAGCTTTTCAGTCGAATGCGGCGATCCATTCTTCAAGGCTGGGGCAGTATATGGCTGCATCAGTATTGAATGACGGGCGCCTCGCCGACGTGTCGCTGAATGAAGTCAGGCCATATTACCGCAATAAATTCATGCTGCTCAAGGAAACGCTTTTATGCAAGATGCCTGAAGACATCAAATGGTATCTGCATCAAGGGGAAGGATCGCTTTTCGGATGGCTGTGGTTTGAAGACCTGCCGGTGACCGATGCAGCGCTGTATGAGTATATGAAAGCGGATGGAGTCATTATCGTTCCCGGATCATCTTTCTTTCACCGTCAATCCCGGCGCCTGGCGCATTCACACCAGTGTATACGAATCAGCCTAACCGCGGCGGATGAAGATATTATAAGGGGAATCGATGTTTTAGCTAAAATTGCGAAGGGTGTATATGAGAAACAGGTTGAATACTTATAAAAAAACAGGGGCTAAAAGCAAGCCCCTGTTTTATTCGTCAATCCCTCCGCCGGCATTGGCCTTTCTTTTTCTGCGCCTTGCCGTTGTCAAGATCAAAATAACCGCTGCCGCTATGATTACGATCAGGATGGCAATGTACAGCACATGCTGCTGATTGCTTTCCTGTTTATCATCCGTCTTGGTTTCGGCGGATTTTGCTGTCAGCTGTTGATGGTTTGTAAATAGCTGATGGCTGTCCGTTTCATTCACAACGGTTGCTGCGAAATCATTGCTGTTCAAAAAGTTGATCATTTCTTTTGTGACTGCTGTGCCTTGCCCTTTAAACGGCGCGAAAACAGCCATCGAGTAATTTGAATCCCACAGCGACGTTTGAGTAAACGCGACTTGTTTTGTCGTTTCATTCAGCATTTGAAAAGATGACACATCAAATGTTCCGTTTTTCGCCGTCGGAACAGCCAATTCGGCTGTTTTTTCCTTCAGCAGAGAGAATTGATCGACGCTTCCGATGAAGATTACGTTTCTTCCTTTCACGTCATCCGGTTTGACTTCCGAGGATGTTTTTACTGTGAATGCCTGCCGGGCTTCGCTGCCGAAGGAGCCGACTACAAGCGAAAGCTCATCAATCTTCGACTGATCCGCATTGTCGGGCAGGATCATCAGCGTTTTATTGTTATGATCACCCGCGTAGGGAAGCGGCCACGCTTGAAAATCTGCTGAAGCTGACGTGTCGCTGACATGGTAAGACAATGCACTTTGTTTATCGATAAAAATCCATTTGTCCTCGTTCACCGCGTAGCAAGGGTTGTTCTCTTTCAAGCCTGAAGCGGCAAATTGAATATCAATGTAACGGCTTTTTTGCAAAAGTTTCGGATCGACTTTTAAAGAAACATGGTAAAAGCCGTTTTTGTCTTCTTTTCCTATATCGTCAAGTCCGACGGAATGAGGCTGGCCATTGATCATGACCTTCAGCTCCGCCTGTTCCGCAGCTAAGTCGCTTTGGCCGGCCTGCTTTTGAATCGTTTTCGATTTTTTCATCGCAAGCGAAAGCTTTGCAGGCTGATTCTTGTCTAATAGAGCTGGCGCGGGATAATAAAAATGCTCGGAAGATGTCTGTCCCGAACCGATTGTCAAATCCCCCGCCCCGAAATCCTCAAGTGTCAGCTTGCTGCCGCCCCGTTTGCTATGCTGCTGAAGTTTGCCGATTGCCAGCGTGTCGCCGCTGAGCTGGGCGGCATACGTTTTGTCGGTGATGACGCTGATTTTTTCAGAAAGCACATCATCAGATGCTGCGGCCGCAAACAATACAGGCTGCTGCTTATCCTTTGCTTTGAGCATCCGTTTCGCAAGCAAAAGCTTGTCTTCTTTTGCTTCGAGTTTCGCTTGTTTCAACAGCTTTTTCACTTTGCCGCTCCAGTGATGGTGAACGCCGATCACAATCGTCGGCCTGTCGATCTTCGCCAGGTCAGATTCACCCAAGATCTTCGTGCTGATGCTGTTGTCAACCGTTTTGAGGTATGCTTCTGTTTTAACTGCCGCTTCGATTTCAGCCGAACTTGGATGGTCCGGAATGACGATTGCCGTTTTTTCCACGGAGCTGCCGGACTGGGCGAACGGATAAGGATAATGTTCGAGCGCCGCTCCTTTAGATTCGTTCTTTTCCCCGATATTCAGACGACTGTCCGGATAAATTTTGATCCAGTTCCCGGAGGAGTCCTGTCTGACGCAGACGCCTTCATGAACCACTCCGTAGAACTTCAGTGATAAGCTGTGAAACCCTGGAGACGACTGGCTTTTGTTCAGCGAGAGCTTCAGCGTTTTCTTCCCGTTATTCCCTTCAAGCTTAACCGTTTTGACCGGTTCGCCATCAATCTCGGCTGTTAAAGAAGACGGTGAGATTAAAAGGTCTGAGGCCTCGTATTTAAGTGTAAGCTGCTGATGGGTAGAGGAGGCGCCCGCCGGTATTTGATACGTCAGCTCGGCGCTGTCTTTTGCCCCGTATAAAGTCAAGAGATCGTTTGTGAGCACTTGCTGCTTGGCTTGTTCCCGGCTGTTTTCCCCCAGGATCGAGCCGTCTACTGTAACGTCTTTGGCTGCAGCCGCTTGTCCCGTCGCCGTGATCAGCAAGAAGCTTGCCAGACATATGATGATATATTTCAAAAAAGTCACCCGCTTTTCTTTTGATTGTATCGTTCTGTTTTGTACCATGTTGCTTGAACAGGCGGTGCTTGATTTCTACGAATAAAGAATAAATCACGAGCACAATCCAAGCCTGCGAGTATGTAAAGTACATCAGAAAAACGATGAAAAAGTTTTGCCTGTTCATTTCTGTTTTTTCGATGCTCAGTGTAATCATGACCTTCGTCATAAATAGAAAGAAAGCCAAAACCCATAAAATGATAGACAAAAAACCGAATGAAAGATGCAGATTATAAAATAAATTGATGACAAAAATCGCATTTGACATGATGACGCCAAAGAAAAACAAAAAATACGTAAAAAAGAAATAAAACAAATCAAAAATAATCCGTTTTCTCTTCAGCTTGAAAAACTGAGCCAAAAATTTCAGGACGACATACTGGTTGCCGCGAGCCCACCTTGTCCGCTGACGCCACCAGACTTTCCACGTTTCCGGCTCCTGTTCCCAAGTGACGGCCGCCGGAAAGAAGCGGATGTGGTAGCCGAGGTTGTAGACCCGGATCGTAAGCTCGGTATCTTCGGCCAGCGCCTTATCATCCCAGCCGCCCAGCTGTTCGATAATGCTTCTTCTGATGGCGAAATTGGTGCCGGGGATCGTGGCGATTTTGAACCATTTCCATCTCCCGCCCTGTGCCATCCATTGAAAACAAATCGTTTCGATGTTAATAAATTTTGTGAGCAATGTTTTCGCCGCATTGATGACGCGGAATTTTCCCACCACCGCTCCGGCTTTCTGATCATTCATGAGCCCGAGGACAAGGTAATAAACAGCCATTTTTTCCGGCGTGTTGTCGGCGTCATATACACAAATGACGTCCCCGTTTGACTCGGCAAAACCGCAGTTGAGCGCCGACGATTTTCCCTTTCCGGCATGCGGCGGTTTGGTCACGACCATTTTAATAAAGCCGTATTGCGTGGAAAATTCATCCACAATGTCACCCGTCCGGTCGGATGAATTGTCGTTGACGACAATAATCTCCAGCCGGTCCTTCGGATAATAGAGGTTGACCATCGCCTTCAGCGTCTGCCGAATGACGACCTCTTCGTTATGCGCCGGAATCAGAACGCTGACCTTCGGGAGATCCTTCACGTTCTCTTTCCACTTCGGAATGTTCCGTTCGAAGGTCATATAGTGGCGGAATCCGCCCTGCATCAAAAACATGTGATACAGAAGCATGACCCATATTAAGCTTAACGAGACTAGGAACAGAACATTACCCACGGCTTTTTCTCTCCTTAAAGATTCGTTTTTTTAATGTGGCTCTCAAGTAAAGGGTATAGCTCACAAACATGACAACAAACAAGAGCACAATAAGAGAGAGAATCCAAAGCGCCTTTTCCAGCGGGCTTTGCTGGTGATGATCGAAAAACGTCTCAATGGGGCTGACTTTGCTTTTGACTTGAATCGTTCCATCTCCGCTTGTGTGAATTTCTACTTTATCTGTGTTAACAGTTTGCTTTGTCTTTTTAATATCGAGCCATTCGCTGTTTGGAATGCGTTCCATTTGATCAACCAGTTCAGGAAGATATTTCATTCCAAGATAAGGATGATAAAATGCGCCGGCTACTCCGCCTTCAAAATCGATCATTTGAGAGATGCGCTCCTCGACTTTGCCGAGCGGATTTTGCTCCGATTGATCGACATAGCCGATTGTCTCGGGATAGAGCGTCATCCCATGGAGCATGGCCGGATTCGTAACAAATGGACCGGCGCCTGACGTTTTCCATGTTGTATCGCTAAGCTGAACCTGGCCGAACAAGCTTGTGAAATATTGTGAGGCGATTTGATAGCCGTGCTCTGACACCGTATAGTGCGGCGCTTCAAACGCGAGCGGATACAGCCCTTCCGCGGTGAGATCCTCAATAGCGTTCGTCAGCTTCTGCCGCGTGTAAGTTTCTTCATTCTTTCTGAACGGCTTCAAATAGTTTCGATATGCCTCTTCATTCGGAAAGCTCTGTTCCTTTTGCAAAAGGGTCGCGGGCTCTTCCGCATTTTCCGATGTGATCGGCTGATCGGCTTTGGCATCCCAAAACTCGAATCCTTCACCGGTTTCGCTGTAGCGGTATGTATGGGTATACCCGTGGACAATTACGCTTCCGCCCATATCCTGAAGCTTCCTCAGTACTTTGACCAGCTTCGGCTTATCAGACATATAGACTTTGTCGCCTGTTTCAGGATTGACATATACCGGAATCACAGAAAGGATAAAAGGAATATTCCGTTTATGCAGATAAGATCCGGCTTGGAGCAGCAGTTTTTCATCCGACATCGGGCTGATATCCTCAAGCCGCAAATATAACAGCGTGCTGCCGGCCGTTTCACCAAATGCCTGTCTGAGCTGTTTAGCGGCGAGGAGGCTGTTGTTTAGCAAATCGGTTAACCCGATGTACACGTTTCCTTTGCCGGTTTTCCATCCAAAAGGACGAGCTTTTCCTTCGTCAGCTTTGTATGTGTACAATGCTTTTCCCTTCAATCCTGATACGTCGAGGACACGGACTCCGCTTTCTAAAGAGGAATCGTTTTCCTCATTTGTGCTGCGAATCTGATACACATTGTCTTTGCTTTTGAGCGTAAGACCTGCAAATTGGCTGAACTGCCCGGCGTTAAAGCCGATCGCTATCACAGGTTTTTTGGAGGAGCTGATCAGCTGCGCGAGCTTTTTGCTCAGCTTTCTTTTCGTTTGTCCGTAATAGATGACGCGGTCTTTTGTTGCGAGATCCGATGCTTTGACATCCGCGTCTTTTATGACGGCCACACGGGATGAAAAATGGCCGGCGATAAGGTCGAGAATTTTCACATCGGCTGACTCTTTTCCATCCAATGTTGAATAGACGATGAGAATGCCGTGCTCCTGCTGCTTTGCCTCGGCGCTGTCCGGAACATAAAAAGCCGCAGACAGGATAAGCACAGCCGCGTATAGAAGTAATAGCCGCTTACAGTTCATTCATCATCATCTCGTTTTCTAGTTCTTCTAAAAATTGATCGGCAGTCTTTAAATCGTTCTGATATGATAAGTGGCACACGTGGAAGGTCAAGGTGACATACTTGCCGTTTTTCAGCTGGTACGTATCCAGCTGTTTCTTCAGTTTTTCAAGGACGGCGGGCATATGTTCGGCAGGCGTGTGTGTCAGCAGGATGCCGAACCGCTCCTCGGCAGGCCGGAACTTTTTATCGGTTTCCCGGACACATGATCTGATTTGACTGCTGACAAATTGAAAGAGACGATCGGTTTCTTTTTCTCCGTACAGGGATTTGAACTCTTTGAAATAATGCATATGAAGCAGTAAAAAAACAAACGAGTTGCCATACCGCTCCGCCCGCTTGATTTCTTCTGACAGCTCCAGCTTCATCCTCTGTTTATTATCAAAGCCTGTCACCCTGTCAATCGCAACAAAGCTTTTGATTTCGTCTTGAAGGTGTTTGACGGAGCGGTGAAGTCCGATCGCGATGTCGTGTATTCTCCCTGACATAAAGGAAAACAGCAACAGCGCCACTCCCCAGATGACGAGCATTTGCAGTCCGGTTTCAGACGAAGCAGCTTCTCCTTGGCCTGTGTGAAAAAACATCATCAAAGTGCCGAGAACAAACAGGACGATGATGGTCCCAGCCAGTGCGTAAATCGATCCGAGCCATATTCCTGCTGCGATGATGGCAAGTGTGATGCAAATGATGAGAACGGGTTCGAACCGCTGGACTGAGATATAATGGATGAACAACGCAAGCGCTGCTGCAAGTCCTGTCATATAAGCGAACATTTTATGCGATTCATTGAATGAGATTTTCATTTAAAAGCTTCCTTTCGGCTAATAGGGGCAGCAGATTATCAAAAGAATGCGTATCATTTCCGCTCATATATCCCCCATAATACGTCTCGGACGAATCAAGAATTTCAAAATCATTCATTCGATCATACAGCGCTTTAATGACGGTTTTATCTTCGTTTTGGTTGATGAAGAATAAAATCGCCAACGCGTAGACGGATGGAGACTCGTATTGGACCGCCGGCTTTTTTGTATCGAGCGAATACCGGCCATACAGTTTTCCGCCGGTTTGAAACGTCTGTTTGAGCCAATCCGCTAATACAGCGGCTTTTTGATCCTTCGGAGGTAAATGCCAAGCTGCGTAAAGCTGATCAATGAGATTGACTTCATGGTCATAGGTGTATGCTTTCGTTTCTGTACTGTATGCTTTTGGGAGAAAACCGTTTTTCAAAGGGGCGAGATAAAGAATGCTGGCATTCCGACTTTCGAGTTCTTTATTTATCACTCCATTCTTTTTCAAGATGGATAGCGCATCCGGCATGATATAGGAAAGCGTGATATCTTTTGCCGCGGATTGAGAGGCGGAGTCGTAAAAGTCCGTCAATATCCCGTTGTTCATGTTGTATTTTCTTAATGCGGCACCGATGTTCCGAGCGGTTTGTTTATACTCGCTGTTTCCCCATAGAGCTGCCGCTTGATCGAGGCTCACCATGATTCTGAGATCATCGATCAGGGCGTTCACCCCGCTTGCCTGGCCGTTTTGGATTTGCCATGACACCAGGTTGTTGTTCATAAGGAAGGATTCGTTCAGGTGCTGATATTGCTCATGGAAATGCTCGCCGTCTTTTTTGCTGATCAAAAACTCCATCCACAAGCCAAGCGATTCCGACAAGTAAACAGGCTGGTCGGAAAAGCCGGTTTTGATCAGCCCCTGATCGCTCATTAAATGACGGTAAACGAAGTGTTCGGCAGGCTGAAGCGCTTCATCATTTTTCTCATCATCTGACTGATCTTCAGCTTTGATGCAGCCGACGGCCAGACTGACGGATAAAAAGCACAGGATCATACCAATCCATATATACCTCACGGGTGCTTTCACGATAGATCACCCCGAATGTTTTTTTGAGTAATGATTTTGACTTATTTATTATAAATGAAAAAATGGAGATTGCTAGATTTATTTGATCTTTTTGGACTATCCAAAAACAGGACGTAAGTCCAATAATAAAATGTTTTTCCATCAATAGCAGGATTTTCGTATTGATTTTTAAAAGGGGAAATGTAGAAGAGAACTAGCGGGTGTGCTAGCGCTTGGAAAAATAAAATAAACGGAGGGCCTGAATGTACATCATCAGCAAGCTTGAAAGACAAAATGTGAAAGTGACAGAAATACCGAAGTGGGGCTCTTACTTGAGAAAAACGTGGGAAAACCGTTTTGCCGCAAGCATGGAGCTTCCGGAAAGGGACGCGATCTTGGTGAGCCATTTTTTGTGGCATTTATTCAGCTATGGGATGAAGCCGTGTTTTACCGGCGGACAGGCCGATCAAGCCTTTAGCGAACAGCCGAAGCGCGATTGCTTTTTATTCTACCAGCACACGGATGACGCCTATATTCTTGAACATGCTGAACAACTGATAGCCGCAGATCTGAAAGGAGAAGAAGATGCATATATAACGGATAAACATATGACATGGACATATGCGGTGACGCATGAGTCTGCATACGGACCGTATTTTGCAATTCAGCTGGATGAGAAGGAGCATGAACCTATATAATATGGGTTAAAGCGTTACTAAAGGGGAGGAACGTGATGGACAAGGAAAAACAGCAATTGAGCATTGAAGCAGCGAGGCTCTACTATCAGTCTGACTACAGCCAGCAGCAAATCGCCGAACAGCTGCAGATTTCAAGACCGACGGTATCAAGGCTGCTGCAGTTCGCCAAGGAAAAGGGGTATGTCCAAATCCGCGTTATGGACCCGTTTGAAGATATGGATGCGCTCGGTGCGATGCTTGAGGAAAAATACGGGCTTCTAGAAGCGCATGTTGTCTTTTCGCCGACCGCGGATTATACGACCATCACGCATTATCTCAGCCGCTTCGGGGCCGAATATATGCACGGCGCAGTCAAGGACGGCGACATTGTCGGCGTCAGCTGGGGGACGACGATGTACCAAATCGCCCAAAATATGCAGCCTAAACAGGTGAAGGGCGCAGAGGTCGTTCAACTGAAAGGCGGAATCAGCCATTCCAGCGTCAACACTTATTCGTCTGAAACGATTCAGCTGTTTGCCGAAGCTTTTCAAACGATGCCGAGGTATTTGCCGCTTCCGGTCGTGTTTGACAATCCGGAAGTCAAACAGATGGTGGAACAGGACAGGCACATCAAGCGGATCATAGAAATGGGAAAACAGGCAAACATTGCGTTATTTACAGTCGGCACGGTACGCGATGAAGCCTTGCTGTTCAGGCTGGGGTATTTTCATGAAGAGGAAAAAGCCCTCCTGAAAGAACGTGGAGTCGGCGATATTTGTTCGCGCTTTTTTGATGCGGAAGGAAACATTTGCAGCGATGCTATCGATTCGCGGACGATCGGCATTGAATTGGCTGACTTGAGGGAAAAAGAACGGTCGATTCTCGTAGCGGGCGGCAGCCGGAAAAAAGCCGCTATTCATGGTGCGCTCAAAGGCAAGTATGCCAATGTGCTGATTATTGATCAGCACACGGCGAAAGAACTGCTTGATGACTGAAGTGTCCAGGAAGAACAGCCTGGATTTTACTTTATTTTCTATTGAACAAAATTTCATATGATAATTTACATTTGTTCAAAAATCGGTTATGCTGAAACTATCTTATACAAAGGAAGTGCTAGTAAATGACGATTGCAAATCTCATTGATCATACAGCATTGAAACCGCATACACAAAAATCCGAGATTAAGAAATTAATAGAAGAAGCGAAAGCATACCAATTCGCTTCAGTCTGCGTCAACCCGACATGGGTCGAATTTGCCGCCGAAGAGCTGAAGGGAACGGAAATCGACGTTTGCACGGTCATCGGTTTTCCGCTGGGCGCCAACACGACAGAGACAAAAGCGTTTGAAACAAAAGACGCTATCGCAAAAGGCGCGACAGAGGTGGACATGGTCATCAACATCGCCGCTTTAAAAGACGGAAACGATGACTTTGTCGAGGCCGACATCCGCGCGGTCGTTGAAGCCGCAAAAGGTAAAGCGCTTGTTAAAGTCATCATTGAAACGTGTCTGTTGACAGACGAAGAAAAAGAGCGCGCCTGCCGCCTGGCTGTTGCTGCCGGTGCCGACTTTGTCAAAACCTCAACCGGGTTCTCAACCGGCGGAGCGACAGCGGAAGATATCGCCCTGATGCGGAAAACCGTCGGACCTGACATCGGTGTCAAAGCATCCGGAGGGATTCGTACAAAAGAGGACGTTGAAACCATGATCTCAAACGGCGCGACCCGGATCGGTGCAAGCGCAGGCGTTTCCATCGTCAGCGGAGCAGAAGGAAAAAATGAAGATAACTACTAAGATCCAGTGCGGCGGGAAGCGGAAGCTTCCTGCGCGCAGATACAAAAATGTAAGCGAATACATCACCAGGAGGATCAAAACATGAAATATCTCATCGGGCTCATTGGTTTATTTGTCGTCTTAGGGCTTGCATGGCTGGTCAGCAGCGGAAAGAAAAGAGTGAAATACCGCCCGGTTATCGTCATGATCGTGCTGCAATTCGCATTGGGATATATATTGCTGAACACGGGTGTCGGAAACTATCTCGTCGGCGGTTTTGCCAAGGGCTTCGGCTATTTGCTTGAATATGCGGCAGAAGGTGTGAATTTTGTCTTTGGCGGACTGGTGAATGTGAATGAATCCACATTCTTCATCAGCGTACTTCTACCGATTGTTTTTATATCTGCTTTAATCGGTATTCTGCAATATTGGAGAATCCTTCCGTTTATTATAAAATATATTGGTCTTGCGCTCAGCAAAATCAACGGGATGGGCAAACTGGAGTCATACAATGCCGTGGCTTCGGCGATACTGGGGCAATCTGAAGTATTCATTTCGTTAAAAAAGCAGCTTGGCCTGCTGCCTAAACACAGACTTTATACGCTGTGCGCTTCGGCGATGTCGACCGTCTCGATGTCTATCGTCGGCGCCTATATGACGATGCTGAAGCCCGAATACGTTGTCACCGCGCTCGTATTGAACTTATTCGGCGGATTTATTATCGCTTCGATTATCAATCCTTATGAAGTCGATCGAGAACATGATATGGTAGAGGTACAGGAAGAGGAAAAACAATCCTTCTTTGAAATGCTGGGCGAATATATTATGGACGGCTTTAAAGTCGCCGTCGTCGTGGCCGCCATGCTGATCGGATTTGTCGCGATCATCGCAATGATTAACGGCATTTTCAGCGCCGCACTAGGTATATCATTCCAGGAACTGCTCGGATTTATTTTTGCGCCGTTTGCCTTCCTGATGGGTATTCCATGGCATGAAGCGGTGAATGCTGGAAGTATCATGGCAACCAAAATGGTCTCAAATGAATTTGTCGCGATGCAGTCTCTCGCACAAGGCAGCTTCCATTTCAGCGGCCGCACCGAAGCGATTGTTTCCGTCTTCCTCGTCTCATTTGCCAATTTCTCATCGATCGGTATTATCGCCGGTGCGGTTAAAGGACTGAATGAGAAACAAGGAAACGTCGTCGCGCGCTTCGGGTTGAAATTGCTGTACGGCGCAACGCTCGTCAGTTTCTTGACAGCGACCGTTGTAGGATTGATCTATTGATAAACATTGAAAAAAGGACTGGTGATCACAATGAGAATGGTTGATATCATCACAAAAAAACAAAATGGAGAAGAATTGACAACAGAAGAAATTCAATTTTTCATTAAAGGCTACACCGACGGCAGCATTCCTGACTATCAAGCGAGCGCTCTGGCGATGGCCATCTATTTTCAGGACATGACGGACAGAGAGCGGGCCGATCTCACGATGGCGATGGTCAACTCAGGCGAAACGATCGACCTTTCCGCGATTGAAGGTATCAAGGTCGACAAACACTCAACAGGAGGCGTCGGCGACACGACGACGCTCGTACTTGCACCGCTTGTCGCGGCTCTCGACGTACCCGTCGCCAAAATGTCGGGACGCGGCCTCGGACACACAGGGGGAACAATTGACAAGCTCGAAGCGATCAAAGGGTTTCACGTGGAACTTTCCAAAGATGAATTCATCGAGCTCGTCAACCGCGACAAGGTCGCCGTTATCGGCCAAAGCGGAAACTTGACGCCTGCTGACAAAAAACTGTACGCCCTTCGCGATGTGACAGGCACGGTCAATTCGATCCCGCTGATTGCCAGCTCGATCATGAGCAAGAAAATCGCCGCAGGGGCGGATGCGATTGTCCTTGACGTCAAAACGGGCGCCGGCGCATTTATGAAAACCGATGAAGATGCAGTCAACCTTGCAAAAGCAATGGTCCGCATCGGAAACAATGTCGGCCGCCAAACGATGGCCGTCATCTCCGACATGTCCCAGCCGCTGGGGTTTGCCATCGGAAATGCGCTTGAAGTGAAAGAGGCGATTGATACATTAAAAGGCGAAGGTCCTGAAGACTTGACTGAGCTTGTCTTAACATTGGGCAGCCAAATGGTCGTTCTCGCCAAAAAAGCGGAGACCCTTGACGAAGCAAGAGAGAAACTGATCGACGTGATGAAAAACGGAAAAGCGCTGCAAAAATTCAAAGACTTCCTGCAGAATCAAGGCGGCGACAGCTCTGTCGCGGATAACCCAGAAAAGCTGCCTCAGGCTGCCTATAAAATCGACGTTCCTGCCAAAGAAGCGGGTGTCGTGTCTGAAATCGTCGCCGATCAAATCGGCGTTGCGGCCATGCTGCTGGGCGCCGGCCGCGCAACAAAAGAAGACAAAATCGACCTCGCCGTCGGCATCATGCTCCGCAAAAAAGTCGGCGACGCAGTCGAAAAAGGCGAACCATTGGTTACCCTATACGCAAACCGCGAAAATGTCGATGACGTCATCGCAAAAGTCTACGACAACATCCAAATCGCGGAAACAGCCGAAGCACCGAAGCTTGTGCATACGGTGATTACGGAATAGAGGAACATGCAAAACAGCACATACCTTTGGGTGTGTGCTGTTTTTTTGATGTCACGGAATTTGAGAAAAGGTCATTTGAACTAAGTCCAGGACGCTATTTTAAATAACATCGTTTGTATCTTGAATTGATCGATTCAAGAAAATCCAAGAAAACCAAGTCCATTATCCTATTTACCTATTTTGGATGATATTGTAATATGAAAAAGGTCTGATTTACAAGAACGTTAGATTCTCCCGTAAAGCAACAATATACCTAACCGAAATACAGTGGAATAAGCGAATAGTAACGTGCGGATTTTTATTTTCTGAAAAATGAGGTGAACCCGATATGTCTAACCATGCTGCTAAAATCTCTTCTTTGGAAAAAGATATTTCTTCTTTATCTCACAATATAAAGGATACCCAAAGCAAAATCGCTGAACTGAAAAAAGCAAAAACAGCTATTACCGGTGAACTTCACACCCTTTCAAACAATGCCACTCTCATCAATCAGCCAGATATTACATCACATATATGGAATGGCAGACATACAAAGCAATTTATCAATATTAGATCAAACATTGCACACAGCTATCAAAATATACAGAGAGAAACAGATGGTCTGATTTCGCATATTGAGCAAGAGATTGAAAATCTTGAAATGCAAATTTCTAATATGGAGATGTTTCTAAGTATACAAAAACAACAGCTTACAGATATAAAAAAACAAGTCAATCATTGAGGTGAAATAATGGCAGAAATAAAGGTAAAAGCAGAAGAAGTCAAAACGGTGTTTTCAAGCCTTCAGACAAAAATCAGCGCACTTTCGATATCAGGTTCAAAAGCCGATATCTCTAATTCTTCAATGGATGTAGTGAACAAAATAAAAAAAATCGAAAAGGAATACGAGCAACTACTAAAAAAATACAAGGAGGCGCTATCATCAGTTGAAAAGGACGCATGGTCAAACATTAAAGTCTTGATTGATACTGATAAAAACATCTCTCAAAAAATGAAATAAGGAGGGCTGGTTTTCTCTTGAAAGTTTTAGATGTTTCTGAAGTCATTGACGCGATTGACCAATTGATTAAGGAAAAAAAGCAGGAGGAAAAAGAGATCAACGCCATAAGGGAAAGTGTACAAAAAATTGCAGAGCTTGATGATGCATTAAAAGGAGAAGGCGGAAATGCGATCAAAGAACACTTTTCTGTTCTTCATCTTCCCGTGCTGCTTTATTTTCAGCACTTTATAGATCAATACATACAGAATTTAAAAGACATTAAAGCAAAAATCAGAACTTATGAATCAACAGAGGGTTTTGTAAAAGAAGAATTTCTGACGCATGACGTCAAAAAGGGCTTAACAGAACTGAAACGTCAAACGAATGATACGGTTGATTCGATTAATGACGAAGTTGATAAAATCAGCCACTTAATTGGGGGCGGATCTATCTCTTTGGCATCATTTAATGAGCATATTTCCGAAGCCAAAAAACATGTGAACAACACGGTGTCTGATTTAAAAGAGCTTGATCGCGATGCTAATTCTATATTAAAACAATCGTCAAATTCGATCGCTCAGCTATCCAAGCTCACTGAAAAGGTGAACACTTGGTCAAAGGGAGGCGCGATCTTATCTAAAAAAACGATTAAAGAGGTTGAAAACTACTTTTCTGAAACAGATGTCGTTAAACAAATGATTGACGAAGCCGTTGATTTAGCAGAAAAACAAGACGATCCGACAATGATGGGCAGAATCGCTGAATGGCTTGATTTAATCGGAACAGGAAACGGCGCGTTGGCCGTAACAAAAGGCGTCATAGCCGTGAATGTACTGGCGACGAAAATGCTTGAGCTTGAAAAAGACGGAAAAGGAAACTTCCGTGTGAAAGCCTCTCCGAAATGGACGCAAGGAGCTAACGGAAAATACGATTCCAAGGTGGCTCAGTTTGTTTACAACATCCTGAAAAAAGGCGATCCAAACTCAAGCAAACCAATAAAAAAATGGCTCGGCAAATTTCAAAATAAACCAAGCGGCCTTTTGAGAAAGATTGTTGGATTGGGGCCTAACACAACAAGGATCTCCTACAAGAAAATTTTGGAGAGCCAAAGTTTCCTAAAGCATAAGCCAGAGGAACTGAAGAGTTATAAGACTAAGGTTGATGTGAAAGGGACTGTTGGGAAGTTTAAGGATGAAGCTAGTATTACAAAACTCGCCAAAAAAATACCTTATGCTGGAACAATATTCTCCTTGACTACAAATGGAGCTGAGTTTTTTAGTGATGATAATAAAGATAAATCTTGGTTCGAAAAATTTGGCCGATTTTCAGCAGGGATTGGAATGGATGCTGGAGTTGGAGCGTTGACCGCTAGCGGAGCTGGACTGGGTTCATTAGTATGTCCAGGTCCTGGCACCCTTATTGGAGGAGCAATTGGAGCTGGTATTGGTATAACTGGATCCATAATTGCGGGAGATCAAGTAAAAGAATGGGGAGAAGATGCTGCAGGTTGGATAGAAGATAAAGGTAAGGAAGCTGGTGAATGGTTAAGTCAAAAGGCCTCTGAAACTACAGATACAATTTCAGACGGACTCTCAGGTGCAAAGGAATTTGTCACTAGCTGGTTCAGGTAATAAGGAGGAGTATAATGTTAGACTCTAAAATTATATTAACAACAAATGAACTCGTTGCCGCATTTTTATTGTGTAGGTATGAAAAAGCTGCTGAAGATATTATCAATGATCAGCAGTTGATTCAAGATGAAAAAGATATTGAGCCATTTTCAATTCAAGCCGAAAATCTTTTAAAACAAAGAGGATATTGGGCTGATGGCACAGAATCTAATTTACAAAAAGGGTTAGAAAACCTGATTCACTTACTCATTCAATCAAAGCGAAAAGTTCGTTGTATCCATCGGAAAAGGGTGCTGATTGTACACCATGTTCAAAAAGATGAACTCATTGTGCAGGAGATCGAAAATCAAAATCATAGTTTTTCGATTTTAAGAAGCAGAGAGTCGTTTTTAGAAATGTTGAAAACATTTTATCATTCATATACAGATAAAAAACCAGAACATGAAATTTTTGAAATGGATGAAGATTCATTTGATGAGTTTCACGAGGTTGAAGCTGACGTTATTAAAAGAATGGCGGAAGACCCGAAAACGCATCCGACTATAAGTCAATTTTCCTTTGACTTTTTAGCAAACAACCAAGAGCTCGATAATATTTCTTTTGTAGAAAGTGACTATATTCAAAATCAAACAAGATTAGATCAAGTTGCTTTTTTATTAAGAAGTGATAATTTCATTTGGCATTTAGATTATGAAAATATTAAAAAAACTGGCTCGCTATATCTTCTACCAGTGGCAGTCGACGAATATTTTGGGAAAATAGTGGATACAATGAATGAATTTTATGATTTATAGTAGAAAGGATTTCTATTTATGTTCTCTTTTAAAAAAAGCCGATTCTTTTGGCTGAGAAGCAATGTTATTCTAATATTGTTAACTGCTCTATTGTTGTTGAATAAACCTTATTGGGAAAAAAACGCCAATGTTATGTTTTTTATGTTTGTTTGCATTGCTGAGCTGTTTATCATTTTACTTGCATTGGTATATGGTTTTCAAACAAAAAAGACAATTGCGCGCCCTCCTTCAAGAGCTATAAGAAAGACCAATATCCCAATAGGTATATTTGTTTTTTCTATTTTTAGTTTATTTTTTGGATTTGCGATGTCAGGGGATATACCGTATCCCAATTCTGCGCTTATCATATATTTAACAATTAACATGGTGTTTGCATTTGTTTCTTTGTTTGTACCAACATTAATCATTAAGCTATATGAAGTCAACGTATATGACGAATCAAATGGGCTGATCACCGACTTTTTTCGATATGTAGCCATTCTGGTTTCCTCTTTAAATTACGAAGTCCAAATCGTTTTAGCCCGCCTCCCTTTTGTATTACAGCGTCTACTGGGCGTCATTTTCATCGCTGTTTTGCTGTGGGAGCTTACTATGATCGGATTAATTTTTGAAAACAATTGATACTGTAGGGTGTTTCTTAGGGTTGCACTGATTGCAGCCTCTTTGTCATGTCTTTTTGAAATCAGTCATGATTAGCGTATAATCACATTCATAACACCGTCATCCACTGGAAATCATATGACCAAAAGGAGTTCATTCATGAGCAAAGCCAGTTTTAGAGACTATGCATTAAGCGGCGATATTACGAAAGCGCTCGATCACTTAGGATATAAGGAGCCGACTGCGGTGCAGAGCGAAGTGATTCCCGCGGTGCTTAAAAAGCGGGATGTTGTGGTGAAATCGCGGACGGGGAGCGGGAAGACGGCCGCGTTCGGAATTCCGCTTTGCGAGCTGACCGAATGGGAAGAGAACAAACCACAAGCCTTGGTTTTGACACCGACGCGCGAGCTTGCCGCTCAGGTTAAGGAGGATTTGACGAACATCGGCCGCTATAAAAGAATAAAAGCAGCGGCTGTTTACGGGAAGTCATCCTTTGAACGGCAAAAAACGGAGCTCAAGCAAAAATGCCATATCGTTGTCGGGCCGCCGGGCCGCGTATTGGATCACATTGAAAAAGGAACCCTTCCATTAGAAAAACTGAAATACCTTGTCATCGATGAGGCCGATGAAATGCTGAATATGGGATTTATCGATCAAGTGGGAGCAATCATCCGCCATTTGCCTGAAGAACGGCTGACAATGCTGTTTTCAGCAACTTTTCCGGAGGATGTGGAGCATCTATCCCTTCAATATATGAAAGACCCTTTGAAAATCGAGATTAAAGCAGGCGGTACGACAACCGCAGACATCGAGCATCAACTGATCATTGTAAACGAAAATGATCCATTTTCGCTTTTAGTGGATCTGTTCATTGTTGAAAACCCGGACAGCTGCATCGTCTTTTGCCGCACACAGGAGCAAGTGAATGAGTTGCAGTGGCGCCTATCCGTTTTGGGTTATCCGTGCGAGAAAATTCACGGCGGCATGCCTCAGGAGGATCGTTTTGCCGTGATGAACCGTTTCAGACGGGGAGCGTTCCGCTATTTAATCGCGACAGATGTGGCGGCAAGAGGCATCGACATTGAGAACATCACACATGTCATCAACTATGAGCTGCCATTAGATCAAGAAAGCTATGTGCATCGTACCGGAAGAACAGGCCGAGCCGGCAGCCGGGGAAAAGCGATTACTCTTGCCAGTGCGCGTGAAAAGAGGATGATTGCTGACATTGAAGACTATATCGGTTTTCATATTCCTATTATTGAGGAGCCGTCAAAAGAAGAAATTGCACGGGCAAAAGCGGCGTTTCAAAAGAAAATCAATAGGAAGCCGGAGCTTAAACAGGACAAGAGCGAATCGTTAAATAAGGAAATCATGAGGCTCTACTTTAACGGGGGAAAAAAGAAGAAGCTTAGAGCTGTTGATTTCGTCGGAACGATTGCTAAAATTGACGGCGTCTCCGCCGAGGATATCGGGATTATCACGATCCAGGAGCAAGGTTCATTCGTTGAAATTTTAAACGGCAAAGGTCCGCTCGTCTTAGATGCGATGAAAAACACGACAGTGAAAGGGAAATTGCTGAAAGTGCATAAAGCGAGGAAATAATCTTAGGCTGCCGATTTTGTCGGGAGCTTTTTTGCTCGTAATAAACCTTGGATAAGCAGCATATGATGGATTGTCAAAAAATGAAAGCGTTTTAAAAGAGAGGAGAACAAATGAATATGAGAAAGTGTTTCATCCAAGTCCTTGCATTGCTTTTCATCATTGCTGCATGTTTCGCGCCAAACCAAGCCTCTGCACAAACTCAAAAACCTGTTTTTTCAGAAGTGACGGTACATGATCCATCGATTATTAAAGCGAATGGCACGTACTATGTCTTCGGCTCCCATTTAGCTTCGGCCAAATCGACGGACCTGATGAATTGGACGCAAATTTCCTCGAGTGTCCACGACGGCAATCCTCTGATTCCGAACGTCTATGAAGAATTAAAAGAAACCTTTGAATGGGCTGAATCTGATACGTTGTGGGCACCTGATGTCACCCAGCTTGAGGACGGCAAGTTTTATATGTATTACAACGCCTGCCGCGGGGATTCTCCGAGATCCGCCCTCGGGCTTGCTGTCGCAGACGACATTGAAGGTCCATACAAAAATAAAGGCATTTTTCTGAAGTCGGGAATGGATGGGATCAGCAATGACGGGACGCCTTATGACGCGACAAAGCACCCAAATGTCGTCGATCCCCACACATTCTTTGATCAAAACGGAAAGCTGTGGATGGTGTACGGCTCCTATTCCGGCGGAATTTTTATTTTAGAAATGGACAAGAAAACCGGATTTCCGCTTCCGGGACAGGGATACGGCAAAAAGCTGATCGGCGGCAACCACAGCCGTATTGAAGGCGCATATATTCTCTACCATCCTGAAACACAGTATTACTACCTGTACATGTCCTTCGGGGGGCTTGCCGCTGACGGCGGGTACAACATTCGCGTCGCCCGCTCCAAAAACCCTGACGGCCCTTATTATGATGCAGAAGGCCACGCGATGATTGACGTCCGCGGCAAAGAAGGAACGCTTTTTGACGATCGTTCAATCGAACCGTACGGCGTCAAACTGATGGGAAATTTCTCATTTAACAATAAAAACGGCTATGTGTCGCCGGGCCATAACTCTGCCTTTTACGATGAAAAAAGCGGTAAATCATATTTAATCTTCCACACCCGCTTCCCGGGACGGGGCGAGGAGCACGAAGTCCGCGTCCACCAATTGCTGATGAACAAACAAGGCTGGCCGGTTGTCGCCCCTCACCGCTATGCCGGAGAGAAGCTTGAAAAGGTGAAAAAGTCAGATGTGATTGGCGATTACGAATTGGTGAGGCACGGCAAAGACATCTCCGCAGATATTAAAGAATCGAAAGAAATCCGCTTGAATCAAAATGGCAAAATAACAGGCGCAGTAGCCGGAACGTGGAAGAACACGGGGCATAACAAAATAGAACTCAAGATCGACGGAAAAACCTACGATGGCGTGTTTTTGCGTCAGTGGGATGCGGCTTCTGAGCGTAAGGTGATGACGTTTAGTGCGTTGTCTCGTGAGGGAGATGCGGTTTGGGGGAGTAGTTTAAAAAGAGCGGAATTTTAAAAGGAATTTCATCTCTAAAAGCACATTCCTGATTAAAGGTATGTGCTTTTTAAATGATTTAGATCAAATGGTTGTTTTAATATGGAAATTCAGGATGGATTATACGATAATACATATATGGTCTTTTTTACTACATAAGTTGTTCGTGAGATTCTATGAAGAAAAATCAACAAGGGGTGTTGATAAAATGGGTTTTAAAAGGAGTTTTAAAATAATGCCTGGTGTCAAACTTAATATAAATAAAAAAAGTGTTGGGATGACTTTAGGGGGCAAAAATGGCAGGATAACTTATAATACTTCTGGCAAAGTAACAACAAGTGCAAAAATCCCCGGTACAGGTCTATCTTATAGTTCCAGTAAATCTATTTCTTCATCACAAAAACAAAGTCACTTGAATAATAACAATTATTCAAATAATTTAGAGCTTAATGCTTACCTCAATCATTTAACTTCATTTCATACGAGATTAACGAGCAGGCAAATAAATTGGGAAGAAATTAAAAAAGAGTCACCGCCAGAGATTAATGTAGCTCAATTAAAAAGTGATTTAAATAATTATAAACCCAATTTCTTTGAGAGAATTCTTAGATTAGATAAAACAAAAATTGAAAAGTTAAATAAAGAAATTACTGATGCAGAAACTAAATATAAGAAAGAATATGATGAGTGGGTAAAGCAACAAAAATTTGTGAAAATTATTGATGACAAAAACAGTGTTGCTTATAGTGAAATTTTAGAAGATATTATTAAGATTGAAGATACTATAGGAAAAATAAAAGAGATTATTTCGAATGAAAATAGTGAAGTTTTATTGAATCTATTAGTGGACACATCAATTTTACCGAATCAAGAAGAATACATCTCTTCTGCTGGGAACTTGTTAACTAAAAAGCTAACCAAAACAAAATATTATCAAAACCAATTAAACTTTATTGCCAGTCTTTCTATAGGTTTAGCAAAAGTAATCTTTCAAATAATTCCTGTTGAGACTGTATCGATTAATGTTTTAGAAAAAAGAATTGATACAGTGGATGGACATGAGAAAACAATGACTATCTTTGGCGTTAAATTTAAAAAAGAGCAGTTCATGGCTTTAAATATTAATTACATTAAACCAATTGATACTCTTCAACTCTTTGAAACTAGTTTGGATTTTAAAAAGACTAAGGGTCTCCAACTGTAGAAGGTATACACCTTTAATTTTGATACGAGGTAGATGAAATGAGTCTTATTTTATTAATCATTTTATTAATTATTATTGCATGTATAGTAAAGTTTGGATCTAACTTTGTTCTTGATAAATTTATATTTCCTTCTATCAAATACATGAGTAAGGAGAGCTTTAAAAAGTTTAGAAAGTTTGTTGAACAAAAAAATACCTTATTAATTTATAAAAAGACATTGAGAGCTAGTGAGTACTTTTTTATTTTATTAATGATTATCTTTATTGCCGTAAGTTTATTTTGTGTTTTATCACCAAGCAACTCTCTTCTCAATTTTTTATTTTTTGGATTACTAGCTTTCTTTCTTTTTTGTACTATCTTTATAGGGGATTTTAATTTAAATATTAAAAAAGAATTAGAAAAAAATCAAAAAGAATACGAGAGTTTAATTGAAAATACTATCTCTAAAGTGAATAGAAATAGTTATATTTTTGATAGATTAAAAGTGTTTTTTGGAAAAACAGGAATGAGTCTGTATTTTCATTGTTTATTTTTAATTTTAATTTTAACTTTTTTAACCGAAGTTAACAGTATACCTTATAGTATTTTTTATTTATTTTTATTGACCCTACCTCTAACGTTAGCAAGTTGGATTTACTTTTCAACTTTCAATACGGAAGAACAAAATATTAGAAGGATTATTGGGTACCTGTTATTGTTGATTATAACCATTTCAAAAAGTTTTTCCGATTTTAAAATTGTAATAGGGTTAGAGGTTGCTGATTCTGCTAATGACTATATCATGTTCTTAATCCTTACGGTATTTACAGCTATAGATCGACTTTTAAAAAGTATAGTTGATGATTATACTAAATTTAAAGAAAAAAGAAAAATTGTTGAATGAATTTATGTGCCGGGATGAAAACCCCGGCTTTTTTCTATAACCCCTTTCATTTTGACGAATCTTTTCCAATTCGATAACATAAAAATAGTTCACGAAGTGTAATATCAAACAAAAAGGATGAAGCGCAATGTGTACAAGTATCACGTTGACGACTGCGGGCCGGGAGCATTTATTGGCGAGGACGATGGATTTTGATTTTGAGCTTAACGGGGAGGTGCTGTTGCATCCGCGTCGCTACAAATGGAAAAGTGAAGCGGACGGCAGCGAGCATGCCGGCCGGTATGCGTTTATCGGGATGGGCAGAAGGCTCAAGAATGCTCTGTTTGCCGATGGTGTGAATGAAAAAGGATTGTCTTGCGCGGCGCTTTATTTCCCGGGCTATGCTGTGTATGAAAACGAAGCAAAAGAGCAAAGCCGCAATCTTGCGCCGCACGAATTCGTGACATGGGTGCTGTCGGAATGCGGCGATTTGGAGGATGTGAAAAAAGCGGCTGTTTCCTTAAACATTGTTGAGAGAGAGGTCAGCTTGCTGAGTACGGTGACGCCGCTGCATTGGCTATTAACGGACCGCTCCGGGGCAAGCGTCGTTGTTGAACCGACGGCAGACGGCATTCAAATTCATGATAATCCGGTCGGCGTGCTGACGAACAGTCCGGATTTCCCTTGGCATTTGACCAATTTGCGCAACTTTATCGGTCTTCAGCCGGGACAGTTTGCCGCGAAAAAAATGGGAGGCCTGACGCTGTCGGCTTTTGGTCAAGGTTCCGGGCTGTCCGGATTGCCAGGAGATTTTACGCCGCCATCCCGCTTTGTCAGGGCTGCATTTTTGAAAGAGCACATGAAGCCTGTGTCCGATGAAACAGAAGGCGTCTCTGCCGCGTTTCATGTCCTCTCCAATATGAATATTCCTAAAGGGGTTGTTATGACTGATCAAGGCGAAGACGATTACACCCAATATACGGCGGTAATGTGCAGCGAGACGTGCAGCTACTATTTTCACCATTATCAAAACAGGCAGATTCAAAAGGTTTGCTTATTACAGGAAGACCTGGACAGCAACGAATTAAAGGCGTTTCAGCCAAAGCAGGAAGAGACGGTTCATTCTCTTCAATCATAAACGAAAGAAGGAGCAACATTGCAAAACAAAGCAGCAGACAGACTCATTTTATTAGGCATCAGTTTACATAGCATATATTGGTTGTTCATTTTATTTTTGTTTTTTCATTTCAAACATCAGCTTGACGCTTATGCTGTTTGGAATCCAAATGTCACGGACGGATATATGGAGGCTGGAACTTTCGTAGCTGCGCTGAAATTGATGCTCTACTCAGGCACATTATTTAATTTGGGCCTCTTGTTCATTTTGGGCTTGCTGATAGTGATATTAGCACAGTCGATCATTTTTATTGCCTTGGAAATCGCCGCTTACGTAAAAATCAAAAAAGATCCGTTTTCTCCATGGGGATCTTTTATTTTAGCGATGGGCATTAAAAACATTTTCACGAACTTATCAGGGATTCCGTTTATGGCTGCCGGATTCATTCTTCATAAGCAGCAGGAACCGAAAGAAGCAGTTGTAGAGCCGGCGGCGCGAAGGAAAGCAAGGCGAAACCCTGCATTGCTTATGAAAAAGGCGGCGAAAGCTAGAAAACGAAGAAATGAAGGTATAAAGTCTTAGTTTTTAGTTTTCATGTATTCTATTTTTTATGAGACATTTGTAATGAAAGCGTTGACATGAACAAAAACGGGTGCTAAAGTATAGTTACAAACTAATATCAGCAAGTTTCTTAAGGATTGTTACTGCTTTTGCAGGCAAAACCTAAGTTGCGTACAGCTTTCTGGGGCATTGTCCCGTTTAAGCCGGCGTAATTTAGGTTTTTTTTATACCCAAAATAAGGAGGTGATGTGAGATTTCGAGGATTCTTTCGGCAGCAGGCCAATAAAAAAAGCCGGGTGAAGGCGGCCACCTTCAGTCCGGCAGATTCCCCCAAAGAGGAGGTACTCATATGGATTATAATAAAGTATCGAAGGACATTTTACAACTCGTGGGCGGTGAAGAGAACGTACAGAGCGTGATTCACTGCATGACAAGACTGCGTTTCAATCTTTATGACAATGCGAAGGCAGACCGCGCGAAACTGGAAAGTCTTCCGGCTGTAATGGGCACCAACATCAGCGGCCAGCAGTTTCAAATCATCATTGGAAATGATGTCCCTAAGGTGTATAAAGCGATCATTGCCAACAGCGGGCTCAGCGATGAAAAAGCGGGCGAGCAGCAAGCTGGCAAAAAGAAAAACGTGCTGTCCGCCATTTTTGATGTGATATCAGGCGTATTTACGCCGATTCTCCCGGCGATCGCCGGAGCGGGTATGATCAAGGGGATCATTGCAATCGCCGTCACGTTCGGCTGGATGAGCGAAACTAGCCAGGTCCACACCATTTTATCCGCCATCGGCGACGGAGCATTTTACTTCCTGCCGATTTTGCTGGCGGTCAGTGCCGCGAGAAAATTCGGCAGTAATCCTTATGTTGCGGCGGCGATCGGAGCGGCGATTCTGCATCCCGATCTGACAGCGCTTCTCGGTTCAGGGAAAAGCATTTCCTTTGTCGGATTGCCTGTAACCGCTGCCACTTATTCGTCGACCGTCATTCCGATCCTGCTCGCGATTTGGATTGCATCTTACGTTGAGAAATGGATTGACAAAGTCACCCCGACTTCGTTGAAGATGATTTTTGTACCGACGCTGACGCTGCTGGTTGTCGTGCCTGTCACATTAATTACGGTCGGTCCGCTCGGTGCGATTGCAGGGAACTATCTGTCAATCGGTGTGAACGGTTTATTTGAAAATGCCGGTTTAATCACGATGATCCTTTTAGCAGGAACGTTCTCGCTGATCGTCATGACAGGAATGCACTATGCTTTCATTCCGGTTATGTTCAACAACATTACGCAAAACGGCTACGATTACTTGATACCTGCGATGTTCTTGGCGAATATGGGGCAGGCTGGCGCGTCATTTGCCGTCTTCCTGCGATCCAGAAATAAGAAATTCAAATCATTGTCGCTGACGACAAGCATCACGGCTTTGATGGGGATTACAGAGCCGGCGATGTACGGTGTCAACATGAGGCTGAAAAAGCCGTTTGTATCCGCGCTTCTCGGCGCCGCTGTCGGAGGAGCATTTTACGGCATCACCGGCGTAGCAGCATATATTATTGGCGGAAACGTCGGTTTGCCGGGAATTACGACGTTTATCGGCCCGACTTTTATACAGGCAATGATCGGTATCGTCATCGCGTTCTTTGCCGCAACGGCGTTTGCTTTTGTATTGGGGTTTGAAGACATTCCTTCAGATGAAGCCGCTGAACAAGGAGCCGCTCCATCTGAAGCGGGCGCGGGAGAGATCATTCAAAGCCCGCTGAAAGGCGAAGTCAAAGCATTGAGTGAAGTGGATGATGCGACATTTTCTGGAGAAGTCATGGGAAAAGGCGTCGCCATTGAGCCTGAAGAAGGCAAAGTGGTGTCGCCGGTATCAGGCACGATCACAACCGTTTTTCAAACGAAGCACGCCCTCGGCATTACAAGCGACAATGGGGCGGAAATTATTATCCATATCGGAATCGACACGGTGAAATTGAACGGCGAGCACTTTACCGTGCATGTCAATAAAGGCGACGCTGTAAAACCGGGAGACGAGCTTGTCTCATTTGATATGGATGCGATTAAGGATGCAGGCTATCAGTTGATCACGCCGGTTATCATCACAAATACGGACCGGTACCAGTCGATCAAACCTTTGAAATCAGATGAAAGCGTTGACATTGAGGAAGCGCTGATCGCGCTGGCGTAGAAAGAGGAAAGCCTGACAAATTTGGATGAGGTGAAATGATATGACTGAACAAACGAAAAAGTTTCCTGAAGGTTTTTTATGGGGCGGAGCGGTTGCCGCAAACCAAGTGGAAGGCGCCTATAATGTCGGCGGGAAAGGACTCTCGACAGCCGATGTGTCGCCGAACGGCGTCATGTATCCATTCGATGAGTCGATGGAGTCATTGAACCTGTATCATGAAGGCATCGATTTTTACCACCGCTACAAAGAAGATATCGCTCTTTTCGCCGAAATGGGATTTAAAGCATTCCGGACATCGATTGCCTGGACGCGGATTTTTCCTAACGGCGATGAAACTGAACCGAATGAAGAGGGACTCGAATTTTATGATCGCCTCTTTGACGAGCTATTAAAATACAATATTGAGCCAGTGGTGACGATTTCCCACTACGAAATGCCGCTCGGTCTGATTAAAAAATACGGCGGCTGGAAAAACCGGAAAGTGATCGATTGCTATGAGCATTATGCGAAAACGGTTTTCACCCGCTATAAAGAAAAAGTAAAATACTGGATGACATTCAATGAAATCAACATGGTTCTGCATGCGCCGTTTACAGGCGGAGGCCTTGTGTTTGAAGAAGGCGAAAACAAGTTAAATGCGATGTACCAAGCGGCGCATCATCTATTTGTCGCAAGCGCTCTTGCCGTTAAAGCGGGGCACGACATCATTCCGGACGCTAAAATCGGCTGCATGATCGCCGCAACGACGACATACCCGATGACGCCAAAGCCGGAAGACGTGCTCGCTGCGATGGAGAATGAGAGAAGAACGCTGTTTTTCTCGGATGTACAGGCGCGCGGGGCTTATCCGGGCTATATGAAGCGCTTCTTTAAGGAAAACGGAATTACGATTGAAATGGCTGAAGGTGATGAAGACATCTTAAAGGAAAACACCGTCGACTATATCGGTTTCAGCTACTACATGTCAATGGTCGCAAGCACGAGTCCGGAAGACTTGGCAAAAACGGAAGGCAACCTGCTCGGCGGCGTCAAAAATCCGTACCTTGAATCGTCCGAATGGGGCTGGCAGATCGATCCTAAAGGGATCCGCATTACGCTGAATACATTGTACGACCGCTATCAAAAGCCGCTTTTCATTGTTGAAAACGGGCTCGGCGCCGTCGATGTCGTCGAAGAAGACGGCTCCATCCAGGATGACTACAGAATCAACTATTTGCGCGATCATTTAAAAGAAGTAAGAGAAGCCATTGCAGACGGCGTCGACTTAATCGGCTACACATCATGGGGCCCGATCGACCTGGTCAGCGCATCCACCGCCGAAATGAAAAAGCGCTACGGCTATATTTACGTCGATCGTGACAATGAAGGAAAAGGCACGCTTTCAAGAACGAGAAAGAAAAGCTTTTACTGGTATAAGAAAGTAATCGAAACGAATGGCGAGAGTTTGTGATATACAGAATGGCTGTCCTTTACAGGACGGCCCTTTTTTTTCTCTGTAGCGCGTGAAAACAATTTGCTATACACTTGATTTAGAAAATAGAAAAAAGCGCGGTGAGGCAAATGTTTAAACTGCTGTTGATAGAAGATGATGAATCGCTGTTTCAAGAAATAAAAGAGCGGTTAACCGGGTGGTCATACGAGGTATACGGCATCAACGATTTCAGCGAAGTGATGCAGGAGTTTGCGGCGATTAAGCCAGACTGCGTCATCATCGATATTCAGCTGCCTAAATATGACGGGTTTCATTGGTGCCGGCAGATCCGCTCCCGTTCCAACGTTCCGATTCTCTTTTTATCTTCGCGCGATCATCCTGCTGATATGGTCATGTCCATGCAGTTCGGAGCGGATGATTATATTCAGAAGCCGTTTCATTTTGACGTGCTGATTGCCAAGATCCAGGCGATTTTCCGTCGCGTCTACGACTATAATACAGAGCCTGAGATTCTTAAAAAAACGTGGTGCGGTGCAACCGTTGATCCCGAACAAAACCGCGTCAGCAATAAGGCGGGGGCGATCGAACTGACAAGGAATGAAATGTTCATTTTAAAACAATTGATCGACCAAAAAAACAAAATTGTCAGCAGGGAAGAATTGATGAGAAGCCTATGGAACGATGAACGCTTTGTCAGCGATAACACGCTGACAGTCAACGTAAACCGCTTAAGAAAAAAACTCGATGCCTTGAACTTGGGGCAATATATCGAGACGAAGGTCGGCCAGGGCTATATGGCGAAAGAAGAAGGATGATGAGAATGCTGAAAGCGTTTTTGACCGAGAGGCGAAGCTGGATCGCCATATTTGTTTTGCAGCAGATCCTCTTTCTGTTTATCGCTTATGTCGATGCATCCATTCCTTTTACGTCGATTTTGTATATGACCTATTTGTCCTCGTTTATTTTTATCGTTTTTGTAATTGTCCGCTTTCGGAAGGAAACGAAGTTTTATAAAAGTCTTGAAGAATGGGACCACAATCTCGATGTGACAAACATTCGAGAGGCGGAAACCCCTTTTGAAACGATGATTGAAAAAAGCATAGCCGAACAAACGAAACAGTTAAAGCAAGAGGCGGCACAGCATCGCCTGGCATTGGAGAATGAAAAAGATGAGCTCATGGCCTGGATACATGAAGTCAAAACGCCGCTTACCGCCATGCATTTGATCATGGAGACGATTGAGGATCAATCTTTAAAAGCGAGGCTTGCGTACGAATGGCTGCGCATCCACCTGCTGCTCGACCGCCAGCTCCATCAAAAGCGGATGTCATTTATCGAAAATGACTTGTCCCTTGAAGTCCTAGAGCTTAAACCTATGATCTTTAAAGAAATAAAAGATTTGCAATCATGGTGCATTCCAAAAGGGATCGGGTTTGATATACAGCTGGAGGCGGGGGAAGTGCTCAGCGATGCGAAGTGGCTGTCTTTTATCATTAGGCAGCTGCTGACAAACGCGGTGAAATACAGCGAAGCATCCGATGTTTTGATTAAAAGCTATGAGCAGGATGGCAAAGTGCATCTCGCTGTTCAAGACTTTGGACGGGGCATCGATCCAAAAGATATGCCGCGCGTGTTTGACAAAGGCTTTACATCAACAACGGAGCATCATGATCAGGCCGCCACGGGAATGGGGCTGTACTTGGCAAAAAAAGCGGCAAAGCCGCTCCTGATTCATATCGAGGTTGATTCTAAACCGGGAACGGGTACAACCTTTACGCTGATTTTTCCAATGCGGAATGAATTTTCCCGTGTGCTGGGCGTGTGACAAAAATGTCACACGCTTTTCTTTTTTGTTCGCTTAATCGAAGGAAAACGGCTGCCTTCCTTTCTATAATAAAAATATCCAGTAAAAAGGAGATTTTAAAATGATGATTTTAGAAGCGAAAAAAATACGAAAAAGCTATGGAAATAAGCACAATAAACACGAAGTGTTAAAGGGAATCGACCTTCAGATTCAAAAGGGGGAATTTGTCAGTATTATGGGCCCGTCTGGTTCAGGCAAAACAACATTGCTCAATGTTCTGTCCTCTATTGACCAGGTGAGCGGCGGAACGATTAACATCAACCAAGCTGAGATGACGAATATGAAGGAAAAACAGCTTGCCGAGTTCAGGAAGCAGCATTTAGGATTTATCTTCCAAGAATACAATTTGCTCGATACGCTGACAGTGAAAGAAAATATCCTTCTGCCGCTGTCGATTACGAAAATATCAAAAAAAGAAGCCGGTCAAAAGTTTGAGGAAGTCGCGAAAGAATTAGGCATCTTCGAGCTGAAGGATAAATATCCGAATGAAATTTCCGGGGGGCAAAAACAGCGCACATCAGCAGCCAGGGCGTTTATTCATGAGCCGAGCATTATTTTCGCTGACGAACCGACCGGTGCGCTTGATTCGAAATCCGCATCAGACTTGTTAAACAAGCTGAGCCAATTAAATCAAAAGCGCCGGGCCACAATCGTTATGGTTACCCATGATCCCGTCGCCGCGAGCTTCTGCAGCAGAGTGGTTTTCATTAAAGACGGACAAATTTATACGCAGCTGAATAAAGGCGGACAGGACAGGCAGATGTTCTTCCAGGACATCATGAAGACGCAAGGCGTGTTAGGCGGGGTTCAGCATGAGCATTAATCAGCTGATCATCCGCAACCTGAAAAAAAATATACGGAACTATTACCTTTATGTGTTTGCGTTGATCTTCAGCGCAGCGCTTTATTTTGCGTTTGTTACGCTCCAGTATGATCCAGCGATCAATGAAGTGAAGGCATCGATAAAAGGCGCAGCGGCTTTGAAGGCAGCTTCCATTCTCCTTGTGGCAGTAGTAGCGGTGTTTGTTTTGTATGCCAATACGATATTTATCAAAAGACGAAGCAAAGAAATCGGTTTATTCCAATTAATCGGCATGAGGAAGCAAAAAATCTTCCGCATCTTAAGCTTGGAAAATGTCATGCTGTATTTCGGCTCTTTGGTCATTGGGGTGTTTGCCGGGTTTTCGATCTCAAAGCTCGTGCTCATGATTTTGTTTAAAATTGTAGATGTTCAAGCCGAAGCCAAATTGAATTTTTCCGTCGAAGCGCTTGTGCAAACCGTCATTGTATTCTGCGGCATCTACCTTCTCGTAATGGTGATGAATTATGCGTTTATCAAAAAGCAGAGCATTTTATCTTTATTTAAAGTGACATCAGCTACGGAGGATAAGGTAAAGAGAATATCCGTTTTCCAAATGATCATCGGCTTATTGGGCATCTTGTTTATTTTATCCGGATACTATGTATCCACTGAGCTTTTCAGCGGAAAATTCAAGACCGTAGATGAGCTGTTTTATGCGATGAGCTTTATTCTCGGAACCGTCATCATCGGAACGTACCTCTTCTATAAAGGATCGGTCAGCTTTGTCTCCAACATCATCCGCAAAAGCAAAGGAGGCTACTTGAATATTTATGAAGTGCTGTCCCTTTCATCGATCATGTTCCGGATGAAATCAAACGCCCTATTATTAACAATCATTACCACCGTTTCGGCGCTGGCGATCGGATTGTTATCCTTGAGCTATATTTCGTACTATTCTGCAGAGAAAACCGCCGAACAAAACGTGGCGGCTGATTTCGCCATGACAAATCAAAAGGATGCAAAGCGTTTTGAACAACTTTTGGACGAAAATAACATTTCCTACAGCAAAAAAGAAATTCATGTCATTCAAGCGGTTTTTAATCTGGAACAAATTGTCGATGGAGATCCTGAAAATATGGCTGGAGACCCGGGGAAATTGCCCCTCGCCGTGGTCAGCGATGCAGAGATTGCCGGGATGGACGTGCCAAAAGGAGACGTCATTTTTTCAGGATATACCGACCTTCTCCAGAAATTTATGGCTTTAAAAGAGACCGGTGCCGTTAAGGTAAAGAGCAGGCATGAGACAATCCCATTAAACTATTTAGGCTTGAAAAAAGAGTCTCTTTTATCCTTCAACTTTACCAGCGGCGGATTGCCTGTTGCCGTTGTAGATGATGCGCTGTTTAAACGTCTTAGCCAAGACAAAGATCCAAAGCTGCAGCAGAAGCCGAGCCTTTTTTACGGAATCAATTTAAAACATGAAGATCAGCTTCAGCAGGCAAATGAGCTGTTTGCAACAGTGAATCAAAACGATCAGCATTTATCGCTCCTTGATGCAAGCACAGCTCAAAAATCGCTTTTCGGCCTTGCCATGTTTATTGTAGGCTTTTTAGGACTAACGTTTCTGATCACTTCAGGATGCATCCTATATTTTAAACAAATGGACGAAAGCGAAGATGAGAAACCGAATTACACGATTTTGAGAAAACTCGGTTTCACACGGAACGATCTGTTGAAGGGGATACGAATCAAACAAATCTACAACTTCGGCATTCCATTAGTTATCGGCCTGTCTCACAGCTACTTCGCCGTCCAGTCCGGCTGGTTCCTATTCGGGGCAGAGCTGTGGACGCCGATGATCATCGTGATGGTGCTGTACACCGTCCTGTACTCTATTTTCGGCTTGCTTTCCGTTCTTTACGGCAAGAAAGTGATCAAGTCGGCGCTGTAGCTGAGTCATGTGGAATCTCGCGTCGCTTGAATGAAAACGATGACCCTATATGGAGAAAAACTCCTTTACCATATTGAACATCATCCGCCGGTTATTTTCAGAAAAGCATAATCAAAAGCCCATCGGACTCATCCGATGGGCTTCCTCATTTTCTACAGCTCAACCTTGTAGAGCGTTTGCCGCTGTCCGCCGCCTGGGCCGCCTCTTGCACCCTGCTGTGCGAAGCTGTCTGTACTGCTGTATTGGTCAGACGAAATTTCGGTTCCGTTTTCTTTGATCCAGGAGACGAGCTCGCTGTTGCCTGAGTTTTCACTAATCAGGAAGTATTTTACTCTTCCTTTTTTGATGAGGTTTTTCAGTTCACTGACCGACAGGATCGGGTCTGTGCCGTTGAAGCCTCCGAGCGCCATGACATTTTCGTCGGCATTGATGATATACGTGGCTGCGGTTACCGTTGTCAATGTCGCGAAAAGGTACTCTTCGCCGGTATTATTTTCCCGGAGGTATGTGAGCAGTCCTGTGTCCACGTCCGAGCTGAACATTCCGCCTCCGTTGGAGCTTTGCAGCTGAGGCCCTGATTCAGGAAGAACGCTGTTCCCTCCGTAAAGGATCGGTGTTGCCGACCAATAGACCGGTGTCAAAAGAAGCACGCACAAGCTGATGATGGTGAGCTGCTTTCCGAATGGATGGCGTCGCTTCAGCATTAGTAAGGCGATGGTGACACCCAGCCCCAGGATTCCCATGACATACATCCAAGCGCTGCCGATTTGGTTTGTATAAGCGCTTAAAATGTACACTTGGAATGCTGCTGTCGTGAGAACGGCTGCCGGCAGCAGATAGCTTGCCCAGTCTTTATGATTGTTGTAAAGGCCGTACATCGCGTACCATCCGATTCCTGACAGAGCGGCGATCGGCGGCGCCATCATAATCAAGTAGTAGTGGTGGAAGAATCCGGCGATGCTGAAGAACCCGGCGACAGGAACGAGCCATGCAGACCAAAAGATCGTTTCTTTCATTTCGCCTGCTTTTTCGCGGCGGCCGCGAAACCAGGTGATGATCGTGCCGAGCAGTCCTAATAATGCAAATGGGAGCATCCAGCTGATTTGGCCCGATAAAGCCGATTGGAAGAGCCTCAGCGGTCCTGCGTCACCGGTGCCGAACATGTTCATGCTTTGTCCGCCGCCTTGACCTCCGCCTGGGCCGCCATTGCCTCCGGGACCGCCGTTGCCTCCGCCCGGTCCGCCTCCGGCTGGCTGCTGGCTGCCGCCGTTTGCCCCTTGAGAACTGCCGTCTGCCGAACCGCCCGCACCCGGCGGCTGCATCGCGCCGTTTTGTCCATTGGAGCCGCCGGACGAACGGTTTCCGTTCTGAGCTTGCGCATTGCCGTTCGGCTGCTGCATGTCTCCTCCAAAGCCGTTCATATCGCCGCGGGCGTTGCCCGTCGTCTGGCCGAGAAGCCGCTCAGTGCCGTTGTAGCCGAAAGCCAGTTCAAGCACAGAGTTGGTTTGGCTGCTTCCGACATACGGGCGGCTGTCGGCTGATGTATAGTCGACCGCAAGCGCCCAAGAAAGCGAAATGCCGGTGAGGACAATAAGCGATAAAACCGCTGAAACGATTTTTTTCTTCCAATTCGCATGGGCCGCAATGAGATAAAACAGCAAGAACGCGGGAAGCACCATGAATGCCTGAAACATCTTCATATTGAATCCGAGGCCGATGAGACCGAATGCAGCGAGAAGCCAGATCAGCCTGCCTTGTTTGACCGCCTTCATCAGGCACCATGTACCAAGTAGGAGCGTGAAGACGAGCATGCTGTCGATATTATTCGTTCGGCTTACGGCGACCGCGATCGGCGTCAGCGCCATCACCAGCGCTGAAATGCGGGCGGCGCCTTTTCCGAATTTCGGCTTTATCAGTGCGTAAAGCAGATAGATGGAACCCGCCCCTGCAAGCGCCTGCGGCAAAATCACACTCCACGTATGCACGCCGAAGATTTTCGCAAATATAGTCTGAATCCATAAAACGACAGGCGGTTTATCTACTGATACGAATCCGGAAGAGTCGAATGACGCGAAGAAGAAATTGTGGAAGCTTTGCGTCATGCTTTTGACTGCTGCCAAGTAATACTGGTTGGCGGCATCGTCCAGCCAAATGTTATATGTATTCAGAATAAGAGCTGCCAACAAAATTAGAACCAGAATGACATCAAGTTGTTTGTTTTTTATTTTCATCATCACTTTCACCTCTTTATGTTCCCTATTCTAGAAGAAAAATATGAACAAGCTATGAATAAAAAGAGAACAATCTATTTTTGTTTGAATGGAAAAAAATAAATATTTTTTGGAAAAAGGTGTGTACATTTTCATTTTTGCGCTGTATACTGTACTACAACAGAAATATAAAACATAAAACTGTTCTATAAAAAGGAGGTTATACAAATGAGCTTGAAAAGTCCGATGGAATTTTTCAGAACGCTTCCGAAAAAAACGTGCCCTGAATGCGGCGAAAAGATGGAGGAGCAGGCTGAATCTTACTTCATGGAATGCGAGCGCTGTCTTGCCAAAAAAGGCGAGTAGGCAAACTGTTTTATAACAAAGCATGTAAAGGGGTAGGGAGACATGAAAACAGAGGAGAAGAGAATTCATATAACCGGATCGATAAATCCGCATTATGAAGAGATTTTGACAAAAGAAGCGATGGAGTTTATCGGACGTCTTGAACGCCATTTCGGGGGAAGAAGACGGGAATTGCTGCATTTGCGGACGATCAGGCAGGCTGAAATTGATCAAGGGAAGAACCCTTGTTTTTTGGCGGAAACGAAGCACATCCGCGAGGCGGACTGGACAGTCGCGCCGCTCCCCCGGGATTTGGAGGACCGCAGGGTTGAAATCACTGGCCCGGTCGACAGAAAAATGGTCATCAACGCTTTAAATTCAGGAGCGAAAGTCTTTATGGCCGACTTTGAAGATGCGAACTCGCCGACGTGGAAAAACTGCATTGAAGGCCAGGTTAATTTGCGGGATGCGGTCCGCGGGACGATTTCTTTTACGAATGAACAGGGCAAACGCTATGAGCTGAAAGAGAACCCCGCCGTTATCATGGTCAGGCCGAGGGGATGGCACTTGGAAGAAAAGCATGTGCTGATCGGCGGCAGGCCCGTGTCAGCAAGCCTGTTCGATTTTGGTCTTTATTTTTTCCATAACGCAAAAGAGCTGATCAAAAAAGGAAGCGGCCCTTATTTCTACCTTCCAAAAATCGAAAACCACCTGGAAGCAAGGCTGTGGAACGACGTATTTGTTTATGCGCAAAACGACTTGCGCATTCCGCAGGGCACGATTAAAGCGACGGTTCTCGTTGAAACGATCCTGGCGGCCTTTGAAATGGATGAAATCCTCTACGAATTGAAGGAACATTCAGCCGGGCTTAACTGCGGCAGGTGGGATTATATTTTCAGCTTTATTAAGAAATTCAGGAACAGGGATGAAGTCATTCTTCCAGATCGCTCAGCCGTGACGATGACAGTTCCCAACATGAGAGCCTACTCCCTCTTGGCGATTCAAACGTGTCATAAACGCAACGTCCATGCGATTGGGGGAATGGCGGCGCAAATTCCCGCTAAAGACAAACCTGAGATCAATGAAGCCGCATTTGCCAAAATCCGCGAAGATAAGGAACGTGAAGTAAAAGACGGCCATGACGGAACATGGATCGCGCATCCCGGCATGATTCAAACGGCGCTCGATGTATTCAATCAGCATATGCCGTCGGCGAACCAGATTCATAGAAAGCGGAAAGACGTAAAGGTCGAGGAAAAAGACTTGCTGGAAGTACCGAAAGGCAGAATTACAGAAGCAGGCGTCCGTACCAATATCAGCGCCGGCATCCGCTATTTAGCTTCATGGCTGTCGGGCAGAGGCGCCGCTCCGATCGACCACTTAATGGAGGACGCTGCAACGGCGGAGATTTCCAGAGCCCAGCTGTGGCAATGGATTCGCCATCCGAAAGGAGTTCTTGACGATGGCCGGAAAGTCACCGCGGAAATGGTCAAGATGATGAAAGAGAAAGAAATGCAGAAAATCATCGATGAAGCAGGCGTGGAACATTTTCGGAGCGGCCGGTTTGAAGAGGCCGGACAGTTATTTGAACAGCTGATTTTGGATGATGAATTCGCGGAGTTTCTAACGATACCGGCTTATGAAAATATATAATGGGGGAATGTGCGATGCTGAAAGAAAAACAACTCGCAGAAAGCTGGGAGCATGATGAACGCTGGAAAGGGATCACAAGGCCGTATGAGGCGGCAGACGTCATTCGGCTGAGGGGCACGCTCGAGATTGAATACACGATTGCAAGGCGCGGCGCCGAAAAGCTGTGGAAGCTTCTCCATACAGAGGATTTCGTCCCGGCGCTGGGCGCTTTGACCGGAAACCAAGCCATGCAGCAAGTAAAGGCCGGATTGAAAGCGATTTATTTAAGCGGCTGGCAGGTGGCTGCCGATGCAAATATGTCAGGGAGCATGTATCCTGACCAAAGCCTTTATCCGGCAAACAGCGTCCCGGAAGTCGTCAAAAAAATCAACCGCACGCTGCAGCGCGCCGATCAAATCCACCATATGGAAGGAAAGGAAGACATCGATTGGTTTGCTCCGATTGTGGCCGACGCTGAAGCGGGCTTCGGCGGGCAGCTGAATGTGTTCGAGCTGATGAAAAGTATGATTGAAGCCGGCGCCGCGGGAGTTCACTTTGAAGACCAGCTGTCGTCTGAGAAAAAGTGCGGGCATTTGGGCGGAAAAGTGCTGCTTCCGACGCAAACAGCGGTACGTAATTTGATTGCCGCGCGCCTCGCCGCAGACGTGATGGGAGTCCCGACCATTCTTATTGCCCGCACGGACGCGAATGCGGCAGACCTGATCACAAGCGACGTCGATTCATATGATGCACCGTTTTTGACGGGAGAGCGAACAGCGGAAGGGTTCTTCAAAACAAAGCCTGGCCTTGATCAGGCGATTGCCAGAGGCTTGGCGTATGCGCCGTATGCCGATTTGATCTGGTGTGAAACGTCTGAGCCGAATATTGAAGAAGCCCGCCGGTTTGCACAGGCGATCCATGAAAAATTCCCGGGCAAACTGCTCGCCTACAACTGTTCCCCTTCGTTCAACTGGAAGGCCAAACTGGATGACAACACGATCTTGAACTTCCAGAAACAGCTCAGTGAAATGGGCTATAAATTTCAATTTGTCACACTGGCGGGCTTCCACGCCTTAAATCACGGCATGTTTGAATTGGCCCGCCAATATAAGCACCGCGGAATGGCGGCGTACTCTGATCTGCAGCAGGCCGAGTTTGCCAGCGAAGTCCACGGCTATACGGCGACAAGGCATCAGCGCGAAGTCGGAACGAGCTACTTTGATGAAGTCGCCCAGGTTGTGACAGGCGGGACTTCATCAACCACTGCACTGAAGGGATCGACTGAAGCGGAACAGTTTCAATCATAAAAACGTGAAAAAGCCGCCCGTCATTGGGCGGCTTGCTTGTTGTCTATCAAGTTAGCAATTGACATCATTGGAAGGGGCGGTAAAAGAGTTTTCCCTAATAACAGTCAGTGTCTGATGATTCCTGTTGTTTGTTTTGGCCGGCCGGTTGTCTTTGCTGAAAGAATAGAACAAATACACGGCCATTGTCAAAATCAAGATAAACATCATCATAAATATCCCCTCCAAATTTTTTGTCTTCACTATATAAGACGAACAAGCCCGGAAAAGGTTTCAGAAAATTTATATTTTTCTACAAATATTTCCGATTGCCGACTTTCTGTATGAAACCCGGCGGTTCTATACAAGAATAAAACTGAAAAACTCAGGTTGACATCATAACCATTGATGTGTAGAGTAAAAGTTAATGTAATAGGAAGTCCACTAGGGGAGCCGTAAGCCGGCTGAGACAAGAAGCGATCTTGGACCCTTTGAACCTGATCTAGTTCATACTAGCGTAGGGAAGTGGAGCCGGTGTCTTAATGATTTCATCATACTAAGGCCGCTCCATTTTGGGGCGGCTTTTTTGCGTATAAAGCCGCTTGCCCCCCTGTGCCTTCCTATAAAACCGATTGCTAAGGAGGCTATCTACATGAGTTTTTCCGCAGAACTTCGCCGCGAGGCAGACCCTATTTTTGAAGCCATTTTTGAGCATCCGTTTGTACTGGGGCTGGCGTCCGGGAGGCTGGAAAAGGAGCAGCTTATTCATTATGTAAAGCAAGATTACGAGTATTTGAATGCCTTTATTCAAATCTACGGAATTGCGATTTCCAAGTGTCAAAATCGAAAAGATATGGAAATGTTTCATGAGCAGATTTCATTTGTGCTAGACAGCGAAGTGCACCCGCACAAAAACCTGTGCCGGGCCGCTGGGGTGGAGTACGAAACTCTGCAGGGCTATCCGCTTGCGCCTTCCGCCCATCATTATGTCCGCCATATGCTGACGGCGGCGCACGAAGGTACGCTGGGAGAGATATTAGCCGTCTTGCTGCCTTGTCCATGGACATATTGGGAGATCGGAAAAAAACTGATGAAGGACGTTCAGCCTGATCCATCGCATCCATTTTATGACTGGATCTGTTTTTACGGAAACAGAACGGATTCAATCACGACAAAGTTTTGCGCCCGCCTGGATGAATGGGCCGAAACAGCGGGCAAGGCTGAAAAAGAAAAAATGAAGGAGCTCTTTTTGCAAAGCTGTCAGCTTGAATACGGCTTTTGGGAGATGGCTTATACGGTTGAAGATTGGCCTGTGGAAATGGGGGCGGTGAGACGATGAATTGGAACATGAAAGAAGTCGTCATGACAGTCATCTTGTCTGTGGCATGCGGCGTCATTTATTTAGGGTGGTCTACCTTGTGGATCCCTGTTTCAGCTATCGTCGGGCCCGTCGGAGCGAACTTTATGTTCGGCATATGGGTGATCGCCAGCCCGATTGTCGCTTATATCATCCGTAAACCGGGTGCGGCGCTGATTGCCGAGACGGCAGCTGCGGCGGTCGAACTGCTGACCGGAAGCCATTTTGGGCTTTCAGCATTATTAATCGGTGTGTTCCAGGGAGCCGGTGCGGAAATCGCGTTTGCGATCTTTCGCTATAAGCGCTATAACTTGTTTACCCTTATGCTTTCCGGTGCGCTAGCCGCGGTGGGGAGCGCGACATACAGCCTGATGGCAAACGGTTTTGCCTACTATACGACGCAAACGCTGATATTGACGCTTATCATCCAAATCATCAGCGGCATTGTACTCGGCGGCTGGCTGGCAAAAGCCGTTGTCGAAGCGCTTGCGAAAACGGGAGTCCTGAACCAGTATGAGATCATGAAAGAACACCGGAAGAAGGATGATGCCGATGCGTTCATTTCTCGGATGCAGTAACCTTTCCGTCCGTTTTTATCATCGTCCTGAAACAGTCTTGGACCGGGTCTCGCTGTCGATTGAGCAGGGAGAAAAAGTGCTGATACTCGGGCCGAGCGGAAGCGGAAAATCGACGCTGTTGTCCGTGCTTTCCGGCATCATTCCTGAACATATCGAAGCTGAAGTCACAGGCGAGGTCAACCGCAGAAAGAGCGCCGGCGTTATGTTTCAGGATCCGGATTCGCAGTTTTGCATGCTTCATGTTGATGAGGAAATCGCGTTTAGCCTTGAAAATCGATCCGTTCCGCCAAAAGATATGGACCGCATCATCTCGGAGCTGATGGAGCTGGTCGGTTTAAAGATAGATAAGAAAACGCCGATCGAAACCTTGTCAGGCGGTATGAAGCAGAGGCTGGCATTAGCGTGCCTGCTCGCTTTGGAGCCTGAAGTGCTGTTTTTTGATGAGCCGACGGCGCAGCTGGACCCGGCCAGCCGGCAAGACATCTTTGCCTTGCTCCGCGACGTTTCCCGAAAAAGCGGACAGACGATGGTGTTCGTCGAACACGTGCTGGACGGCTGTATCGAGTGGATGGACCGAGTCATCCTTTTCAATGAAAAGGGACAGATCATCGCTGATGGAAAGCCGGAAGAAATCGTCAAACATTTTCAGCCGGAAATGAAAGCGGCAGGCATCTGGCAGCCCAAACTGTACCCCGCAGTATGGGAAGATGTTACCACACAAGATGATCATCCGCTCGCCGTCAAGCTCTCTTCTACATTGAAAATGAAAGAGGAGGAAGCGAAAAACAGGCCGTCAGCAGACAGGGACATATTGATCCGCACAGAGGACGCGGCGATCGGCTATCGGAAAAAGATCGTTGCCGACGGCATCAACCTGGAGATTCCAAGAGGGGAATGGATTTCCGTCATCGGCGGGAACGGCAGCGGAAAGAGTACGTTTTTAAAAAGTCTGATCAGGCTTGAAGCGGTCAAAAAAGGGCGCATTTATCTGGAGGGCCGGGAGCTGAAGAAATGGTCCGATCGTACGCTTTACGAGAAGGCCGGCTTTGTCTTTCAAAACCCCGAGCTTCAATTTATTCGGGACACGGTGTTTGACGAGATCGCGTTCGGAGCGAGACAGCGGAGCTGGCCGGAGGAGCAGGTCGAAAGGAAAACGGCTGAATTGCTGCAGGAATTCGGACTTGATGGTCATCAAAAAGCGCATCCCTTTACATTAAGCCTTGGGCAGAAACGGCGTTTAAGCGTTGCGACGATGCTTTTGTTTGACCAGGATTTGCTGCTGCTTGACGAGCCGACATTCGGTCAGGACGAAAAGACGGCAAAAGAATTGATCAAGCGCTTAAAGGAGCGGCAGGAACGGGGAACGACGATTGTGATGGTGACGCATGACATGGACATCGTAGACGAGCACTCCGACCGGGTCATCGTATTTCATCAAGGGAAAGCGGCATATCAAGGAACGCCGTATCAATTGTTCTCTGACCAAGACCTGGTCCGCCGCTTTTCATTGATACCGCCGCTTCACTACCGGTTCATGCACGAAAGAAAGGAGAGGGTTCCCGTATGAAAAGCAATGGTTCACTTCTTTCGGCATTGAACCCGAGCGCCAAGCTCTTTTCCCACCTCCTGGTCATGTGCATTCTCATGTTTGTTTCAAATCCGAAACCGACTTTTTTCATTTGGCTGTTTGCGGTTGTCATCGGGATTTTTTTCGGGGGATGGACTTTGTCTTATTTAAGTAAACGGCTGCTGCCTTATCTTATTTTTTTTATTCTCGTATTTTGGATGATGGCCGCTTTTGGGAAAGGCGAGGAAACGATTTGGGAATGGGCCTGGTTCCGCGTTACCGAGGAAAGCGTCGGCAATGGGCTGACAATCGCGCTGCGGATGCTCGGCTTTGTCACATACGGTCTCTTGTTTACGTCAACAACCGATTTGACGCAGTTTATTATGAGCCTGATTCATCAATGCAGATTGTCGCCTAAATGGGCTTATGGCTTGCTGGCCGGCTTCCGTTTTGTCCCGCTTTTTCAGTCGGAGCTTTCGCAAATGAAGGCGGCGCACAAAATCAGGGGCTATAAGCAAAAAAACAGCTGGAAGGCGTTTATTCGCTATGCGCTGCCGTTGTTTTCGCAAGGCATCCGCAAATCGGAAAGAATCGCCGTTGCCATGGAAGCGAGAGGGTTTACCGGTACAAAAGACCGCACCTACTATCAAACAGCGGGGCTTTCCGGAAAAGACTTCGTATATTTTGCGGGTCTGGCATCAGTCGCAGCGGGGATTTTGCTCACTTTTTAAGAAGGTTTTTTACAGGGCCGCCTTGCGGCTCTTTTTTTATAAACCCGGGTACAGGCGGGCATTCTGTAAAATGCAAACATTTCGGACGTTGACTGAAATATATTGACCTAGGCCAAAAAGGTTGTACAATCAATGTGTACCATTTGAAAAAAGAAGTATAAAAAAATCCCCTTAAAAGATGGGAGTGGCGCGATGTGAAAATTGCCAAAGTGATCAACAACAATGTGATCAGTGTTTTAAATGAACAGGGTCAGGAATTAGTGGTCATGGGCAGGGGAATCGCTTTTCAAAAAAAGCCTGGCGAAGCGGTGGATGAATCGAGAATCGAGAAGATTTTCAGGCTTGATAATAAAGATGTATCAGAAAGGTTTAAGACGCTGTTGGACGAAATTCCAATTGAATTTATGGAAATGTCTGAAGAAATTATCTCCTATGCGAAATTAAAGCTCGGCAAAAAGCTGAATGACAGCATTTATGTCTCGCTGACCGACCATATTCATTTCGCCGTCGAACGGCATAAAAAGGGACTGGATATTAAAAATGCCCTGCTTTGGGAGACGAAACGGCTGTATAAAGATGAGTTCGCCATCGGCAAAGAGGCGCTGGCCATCATTGAAAAGAAGACGGGGACAGCTCTTCCGGAGGATGAAGCCGCCTTTATCGCGCTCCATATCGTAAACGCCGAGCTGAATGAAGAAATGCCGAACATCGTCAATATTACGAAAGTCATGCAGGAGATTTTAAGCATCGTCAAGTATCACTTTCATATCGAATTTGACGAAGAATCGCTTCACTATTACCGCTTCATTACCCATTTGAAATTTTTCGCCCAGCGGCTGTTCAGCGGAACCTATATGGAAAGCCGGGACGACTTTTTATTTGAAACCGTCAAAAATAAGTACCGGGACGCTTATGTTTGTACAAATAAAATCAGGCAGTATATCGAAAAAGAATACGGTCATCAGCTGACAAACGAAGAGCTTCTGTATTTGACGATTCATATCGAGCGAGTCGTTCATCAAAAATAGAGGATGATATCAAATGAAAGCGTTGACAATTGGATAAATGTATGCTACTTTTTACTTACATCAACTTATACAGGTTGTTAGGATTGTTACTGATGATGCAGGCAAAACCTAAATGACTGTGAAGGGGGACTCTTATGCCCTTGTTTTTCATAGTGATTTAGGTTTTTTTATTTTCATATTGTCTTAAGTGGGATTGTTACTGTTCGGCAGGCAAAACCTAAACTAAGCCTTCTTTGTACAGGCTTTAGTTTAGGTTTTTTATTTTTTAACAGCTTGATAGGGCTTTACGAGAGACAGGAGATGATCAACGATGAATGTTCAATCAATGGCAAAAGAAATTCTGGCGCGCGTCGGCGGGGAGAAGAACGTTGTATCGCTAGTCCATTGCGCGACAAGGCTCCGCTTCAAACTGAAAGACCGTTCCAAAGCAGACAGAGAAGCGCTTGAAAATACGGATGGCGTGGTAACCGTGGTGGAGAGCGGCGGGCAATTTCAAGTCGTTATCGGCAATAACGTTCCTGAAGTATATAAAGAAATCGGCCGGATCTCTCAACTGTTGGAAAGTTCTGCGGCCGATCACAGTCAAAAAGAGAAAGGAAGCCTCGCCGGTAGATTAGTAGATGTCGTATCCAGCATTTTCACTCCGCTGCTCGGCGTCATGGCGGGAGCGGGGATTTTAAAAGGCCTGCTTTTGATTTGCACAAACGCCGGCTGGCTCTCGCCGGAAGAGACGACATATACGATTCTATACGCGGCAGCCGACAGCCTGTTTTATTTCCTGCCTTTGCTGCTCGCCGTTACGGCCGCCAAAAAATTCGGAGCGAACCCGTTCATAGCGCTGACGATTGCCGGAGCGCTGATCTATCCGACGATACTCGAACTGAAAAACAGCGGCGCCCATACGGAGTTTTTCGGCATTCCGGTCGTCTTGATGAATTATACGTCGACCGTTATCCCGATTATCCTTGCGGTATTTGTGATGAGCTATCTTGAAAGATTATGTATGCGCTTTATTCATGAAAGCGTGAAGAACTTTATCACCCCTTTATTATGCCTGACGGTGATGGTGCCGTTAACTTTGATCGTATTCGGACCGCTCGGCGTTTACACAGGAAACGGGATCGCGGCGGCGATTCTGTCCGTTTTTGATTTCAGCCCGATTCTGGCAGGAGCGATTATTGCGGCCTTATGGCAAATCCTTGTCATCTTCGGGATTCACTGGGGGATCGTCCCTGTCATTTTGAACAACATTGCCGTCCACGGCAAGGACTACATTAAGCCGGCGACGGCAGCCGCCGTGTTTGCCCAAACAGGAGCCGCATTTGGCGTCATGCTGAAGACGAAAAACAAGAAGCTGAAAGCATTGGCAGGATCAGCTGCCGTTACCGGGATATTCGGGATTACAGAGCCGGCCGTCTACGGGGTGACGCTCAGGCTGAAAAAGCCGTTTGTATGCGGTGTCATCAGCGCGGCGGCAGGCGGAGCCATTATCGGATACTCCGGCAGCGTCGCCCTCGCTTCCGGCGCTCCGGGCTTGTTGACGATTCCGATTTTTTACGGACCGGGCTTTCTCGGCTTCATCATCGGCATTTCAGTTTCATTTGTTTTATCGATTTTGCTCACTTACATTGTCGGCTTTGACGACCCTGTGGAGGTGACAAAAGAGGAGCCTGTTGAAAAAAGCGCCGGTGAACCGATTTACAGCCCTTTGCAAGGAGAAGTCCTGCCGTTAACAGAAGTATCAGATAAAGTGTTCGCATCGGGGGCGCTTGGAGAGGGAATCGCGGTGGTTCCGTCAAAAGGCGTTGTCACCGCCCCTGCGGACGGCATCGTGACAACGGCATTTCCGACGGGTCACGCATACGGCATAACGACCGAAAGCGGAGCCGAGATTTTGATTCATATTGGAATGGACACAGTCAGGCTCGAAGGAAAGCACTTCAATCCTAAAGCCGTGCAGGGGCAAAATGTGAAACGGGGTGATATACTCGCAGAATTCGATCTGGACGCTTTGAAAGAAGAAGGGTTTGACGTGAAAACGCCGATCATCGTTACAAATTCCGGTCAATACACGGATGTCATTCCAACGGATCAAAAAAAGGTGAAAACTGAAGAACGGATCATCACTTTAATTTCATCACCAAGGGAGGAAAATAATCATGAAATATAAAACATTAGCTCAATTTCCGAAAGATTTTTTGTGGGGCGCGTCTACTTCCGCTTATCAAGTGGAAGGCGCTTGGGACGAAGATGGAAAAGGGCCTTCTGTCATCGATGCGCGCGAAAGCTACCCGGAAGGGACAACCGATTTTAAAGTCGCAAGCGACCATTACCAGCGCTATAAAGAAGATATCGCTTTATTTGCGGAAATGGGCTTCAAAGCGTACCGTTTTTCGATTGCCTGGACGCGCATCATTCCGGACGGGGACGGTGATATTAATCCGAAGGGAATCGAATTTTACAGCCGTTTGATCGATGAACTTCTAAAGTATGGAATCGAACCAATTGTTACGATGTACCACTTTGATCTGCCGAATGCTTTGCAGAAAAAAGGCGGCTGGTCGGACAGGGCCACGATTGATGCTTTTGAAAAGTATGCGAAGGTCCTTTTTGAAAGCTACGGTGACCGCGTCAAATACTGGCTGACCATCAATGAGCAAAATATGATGATCCTCCACGGATCTGCACTCGGTACACTCGATCCGAACTTGGAAAATCCGAAAAAAGAGCTTTATCAGCAAAACCATCACATGCTCGTCGCACAGGCGAAAGCGATCAAGCTTTGCCATGAGATGCTGCCGGAAGCAAAAATCGGTCCTGCGCCGAATATTGCGCTCATCTATCCCGCTTCTTCGAAACCGGAGGACGTGCTGGCGGCTTTTAACTATAATGCGATCCGAAACTGGCTTTACTTGGATATGGCCGTATTCGGACGGTACAATACAACAGCGTGGGCATATATGAAAGAAAAAGGCTGCACACCGGTCATCGCTGAAGGGGATATGGACATTCTGCGGTCGGCCAAGCCGGATTTTATCGCGTTTAACTACTATACATCGCAAACGGCTGAAGCAAGCAGGGGTGATGGCAGCGACACGGCTGCTCGAGGCGGAGACCAGCATTTGCAGACGGGAGAAGAAGGCGTATATAGGGGAAGCAGCAATCCGCACCTAAAGAAAAACGCATTTGGCTGGGAGATCGACCCTGTCGGTTTCCGTTCGACGCTGCGCGAAATTTACGACCGCTACCAGCTGCCGCTGATCGTCACTGAGAACGGCCTCGGCGCGTTTGATCAGCTTGAAGACGGAGATGTCGTAAATGACGATTACCGCATCGATTATTTAAAAGAGCATATCAAGCAAATTCAGCTGGCAATCACGGATGGAGTCGATGTTTTCGGCTACTCCCCATGGTCTGCCATCGACTTAATTTCGACCCATCAAGGCTGTTCAAAACGCTACGGATTTATTTATGTGAACCGCGATGAATTTGATTTGAAAGACTTGCGCCGCATTCGCAAAAAAAGCTTTTACTGGTATAAAAACCTGATTGCTACAAACGGCGAAACACTCGATTAAACAAAGAAAGAGGATGTTCAGATGATCTCTGAATATCCTCTTTTTTGGTTTGAAAATGCTCATTTTAAAATTTGCAGAAAATTTTAAAAATATGAATGTAAATATCTTTAAAGCGTGTTACATTCGAAACGGAACGAACAACAATGATGGAAAGGAAGAAAGAACCTATGAAATTCAAAATCGAAACACTTCCAAACTACCGCATTGCATATATGCGCCGAGTTGGTCCATACGGCCCCGCCAACATTGAGGTAATGGAAAGATTAAAAAAATGGGCTAAGAAAAAAGATCTTCTTGAATCCGCCATTCTGTTTGCGATTCCACAAGATAACCCGAAAACAACGCCTCCTGATCATTGTCGATTTGATGCTTGTATTGTGATACCGCATGATTATCAAGTCGATGATACCGTTTTTGAAGGCGAAATTTCCGGCGGACAATACCTTATTTACGAGGTTGAACATACAGCAGAAGCTATTCAAAAAGCATATTCAGATATTTTCTCATCTCTGCAAAACAAATACCAATTGGACAATAGGCCAATCATGGAAAAATACGTTGGTGATATGGTGAACAGTCCGTATTGCGAAATATGTGTGCCCTTAAAATCGGTTTAATTCGTTTTTTTGTGTAGTTGTCACACAAAACTTTGAATCTATAAAAAGAGTTTAACCCGCCGACAGAAAGGGTAAATCATAAAATAGCATTCCAGATCAGCTACATAGGGAATAAAAATGAGGAGGGATGACAAGTGAATAACAATGATGGCCGCCGCAAAGTCAATGGGCACAGCAAGGATCAACAACTCGAACAGTACCGGTCTGACAACAGGGGCAAAAAAATGACGACGAACCAAGGTTTGCGCGTATCTGAAGACGAGCACTCCTTAAAAGCAGGCGTGCGCGGTCCGACGCTGATGGAGGACTTTCATTTCCGTGAAAAAATGACCCATTTTGACCATGAACGGATTCCGGAGCGAGTCGTTCATGCGAGGGGGTTTGGCGCGCATGGCTATTTTCAGGTTTACGAGCCGATGACGGAGTATACGAAAGCAAAGTTTCTTCAAGATCCGTCAGTGAAAACACCGGTGTTTGTCAGGTTCTCGACTGTCGCCGGTTCCAGGGGCTCGGGTGACACTGTACGCGATGTCAGAGGATTTGCGACAAAGTTTTATACAGAAGAAGGGAACTATGATCTTGTCGGCAACAACATCCCCGTTTTCTTCATTCAGGATGCCATCAAGTTCCCTGACCTGGTGCACGCCTTTAAACCGGAACCGAACAACGAAATGCCGCAGGCTTCTACGGCGCACGATACGTTTTGGGACTTTGTCGCCAACAATGAAGAAACGGCCCACATGATCATGTGAGCAATGTCTGACAGGGCGATTCCGCGAAGCTACAGGATGATGGAAGGCTTCGGCGTTCATACGTTCAGGTTTGTAAACGAAGAAGGCAAGGCGCACTTTGTTAAATTTCACTGGAAGCCCGTCCTCGGCGTCCATTCGCTCGTCTGGGACGAAGCGCAGACAATCGCCGGAAAAGATCCCGACTATCACCGCCGCGATCTGTGGGAAGCGATCGAAAGAGGCGATGAAGTGGAGTATGAGCTCGGCGTGCAAATGATTGACGAAGAAGACGAGTTCAAGTTTGACTTCGATATCCTTGACCCGACAAAGCTTTGGCCGGAAGAAATCGTCCCTGTCAAAATCATCGGCAAAATGACGCTGAATCGAAACCAGGATAACGTTTTTGCGGAAACCGAACAGGCCGCTTTCCATCCGGGCCATGTTGTGCCGGGGATCGATTTCACAAACGATCCGCTATTGCAAGGCCGGCTCTTTTCTTATACGGACACACAGCTGATCCGATTGGGAGGTCCGAACTTTCACGAAATTCCAATCAACCGCCCGGTCTGTCCGTTCCATAACAACCAGTATGACGGCTATCACAGGATGACGATTAACAAAGGGCCTGTCGCTTATCATAAAAATTCGCTTCAAAACAACGATCCGGCGCCTGCTTCAGAAGAAGAAGGCGGATATGTGCACTACGAGGAAAAAGTCGAGGGCAAAAAAATCCGCCAGCGCAGCGAAAGCTTTAACGACCACTATTCGCAAGCGAAGCTGTTTTGGAACAGCATGTCCCCCGTTGAAAAAGAACATATCATTTCGGCGTTCCGCTTTGAAGTCGGAAAGGTCAAAAGCAAGGACGTCCGCCGCCAAGTCGTTCATATGTTTAACCGGGTTGACGGGGAGCTTGCCAAGCAAATCGCTGCGGGTGTAGGCGTAGAGCCCCCTGAAAAAGACGAAGGCTCCAACGTGACGTTCAAATCCCCTGCGCTCAGCCAGGAGAATACGGTGAAACTGCCGCAGACAAGGACAGTCGCCATTTTAGCAGAACAAGGTTTTGATGATGAAGACTTGAGCCGTGTGTTGAAAGAATTCAAAAAAGCCGGCATCATTCCGGACATCGTCAGCTCGGCACTCGGAGTAATCGAAGGGGCCGGCGGCACAGAAATTGAAGTCGGAAACACTTTGCAGACGGTCGATTCTGTGCTGTACGATGCCGTTTATATTCCGGGCGGCCAAGAAAGCATAGAACGCCTGAAATTGCATAAAGCCGCATCGGATTTTGTCAATGAAGCATTCGGACATTATAAAGCGGTCGGAGCCGCAGGCGAAGGGGTCGATCTCCTGCTGTCCGCCGCCGGGGCCCACGCGGCTTCACAGCCGGGCATTATCACCTCTCGTGGTGATAAGAACAAAGACGACTTCGGCAAAAAGCTGGTCGAAGCGATCAGCGGGCACCGCCATTGGGATAGGCAAGTTTAATAATAAAGCAGGCAGGCTAGATGCCTGCCCTTTTAATCTATTTTTCTACCAAACAAACAGCCCGACAATCCCCGCGCTCAACAGCGACACTGCTATTCCGCTGACGAGGAGCTTCCACACATTTCTTCCGATAATCGCCGATTTTTCTCCGTTAAATAAGGAATTGTACGTTCCATAGATCATCCCGATCGTACTGAAGTTGGCAAACGACGTCAAAAATGTTGTGGCCACGGCGGCTGTATGGGGTGAAATCGCGTCTAGCTGCGTTTTTAAATCCATCATCGCGACGAATTCGTTTGTGGCGAGTTTCATGCCCATCAGCTGTGCAACATACATCGCGTCGCCCGGCGCCAGTCCAAGCAGGAATGCGAACGGACTGAAGATATAAGAAAAGATCTTTTGAATCGTCAAACCGTCTACGATCAAGCCCAAAATACCGTTCAAACATGAGGTTAAAGCGACATATCCGATGACCATGGCGAGAATGACGATGACCATATTCATTCCGACCATCATGCTGTTTGAAATCGTTGAGAAAAAGTCCTTTTTCTCTTCTTTTGGCGGTACGTAAATAATGTCTTCATCCTTAGTGACTTCCACCGGGTTTAAAATGCTGGCCAAGATCAACGCATTTAAGCAGTTTAGCGGGATGGCGGTAAATACGTATGTCGCAGGAACCATCGTTAAATAAGAACCGAGAATCGATCCGCTGATGCTGCTCATGCTCATAATGCCGAACGTCAGCAGGCGGTTATCCTTTAATACAGCCAATTGCCCGCGAATGACGGCGAGCGCTTCAGTATTGCCCAGAAACATCATTTGAATCGAAAAGAAACTTTCTAATTTAGGAAGGCGTGAGACTTTCGAAATTACCCAGCCGATCTTATCAATCATCCATGTTAAAATTCCGAAATAAGCCAGTATATCAAAAAATGTCACAACAAAAATAATCGGCAGCAAGGCGCTGAAGAAAAAGTCAACGGTTTCATTGCCCATCACGGACGGAAAGGCAAAAGCGATGCCGTCGCTTGCACAAGCGATCAGCCACGAAAAGAAAGAGGCGATCAGGTTGATGGCCCATCCGCCGATTTTTGTCCCAAGCATAAACCACGTCACCAAAAGCTCAACGATGAAAAGGGAGAGAATCGGCCTCCATTTTACGCTTTTCTTTCGCGGGGAACAAAAATAAATTACAGACATGACAATGAAAATGCCTAAAATATTAATGAGAAAATACATGATGCCAACTCCCGAATGTTTTTTGAAAATAAAAAAGCTCTTATTTTTCATGGGTTCCGATAAAGAAAGCATGAAAAATAAGAGCAAATGAAAAATAGATATATTGTTTGCGCAATACACTTTTTACATGATCAAATCTATTCAAACTTCCTTGTAGTCTGGCGATTTACGGTTGCCAGGTAGAAACAATCAGACCCTATTACTGATTATATACAAGAAGTGGGCTTCTATTATTTTGACTGTATTTTATCTCGAGATTGTGTAAAATTCAAGCTAAAAATATATTTTCACATTTCAAATGAAGTCATGTCTAGGAGAGGGTCAGGGCGCTTGTTGCTTAGTCTTTGAAAGCCGGATTTTCAAGCGGGAAAAATGATTGAAGTGACGATGCACAGAACAACAGACGAAAAATTGAAAGTGATAAAATTCTTTTTATTAGAGGAGAATCGTAAGCGATCGCGCTTTATATCTTCATGATGCCGCCTATTATGGCGGTTTTTTTGAGAAACTTTATCTGGAAGTTCCCGTAAGTATGATGAATCGTTTCAGTGCTAAGGCCTCACTGTAACATACTAATGACACCGACAAACCTTGCGTAATGAGCGAACATTAAATCAAAAGTCTCTGAATTTAAATAGGCAAAATTTCGCGGTGCTTTAGTTCGTTGAATGAAATGATACCTTTTTGCTATGATTTTCCTATGTTTTTACAACTTGTATGTATGTCCAATTTCAGAGAAAAAGAGGGATAATGAATTATGCTGTTAAAAAAGAACTATCTTCCTGTCGGCAGTGTTGTCGGCTTATATAATGATTCAAGGCGTCTGCTCGTCATCGGCCGGCAAATGTTTTCTGAAACAAATCACGTGATCAGAGATTATGCAGCTGTCGACTATCCAAATGGATTTACCGATCCAAAAGAGCAGCTTGTTCTATTTAATAAACAGGACATAGAAGTGGTATACCATTACGGGTATGTTGATCAAAAAGAATTGCAGCTTGATGAACTGCTAACAGAAGCTGAAGCAGGAAAAAAAGAAAATAAGGAGCAATGACGATGGGACATTTTCGCTTCAACAAAGAACTTTCACACAAGGCAGCGGGAACCATTAGTCAGCTGGAAAACGCCTTTATCCATGTATTTGAGAACATGGTGTTTTTTCGTGAAGAATTAGACCGGCACAGCGGAAAAGCCGCAGCAGCGCTGCAGAAAAAAATGAGCGACAACATCAACTTTTTCAGTAAAGCAAGCAGCTGTTTATTATATTTTGCAGACAGTGTACGCTGTTTTGCAAAAGCGGTCGAACTGACGGACGAATCCGACAAGCCGGCCAATGTTCAGCCGCAGTCGAGATCAGAAAGAAACCATACGTTTTCGGCTGAAAGAGTTCAAAGTGAAATTAAAGTAAACGGTGAATCGTTACACCAGGCAACCGGAAAGTTTGAATCAAATCTATCTACACTTGATGAAGTTTTGCACCATTTTGACACAATGCTCAGAGAAATGATGTATGAAACAGAATTTCCGTGGGAAAAATTCGATGACGTCTGGTCTGATGCAAAGTCGCACATCAACTCAATCATGACGGAGCTTAAAAAAAGAGTCAAAGAACTTTCGGCAAATGCTAAAAACATCGTTAAGGAATTAAAGCGCGTCGATAACATAATCTCACAGCAACTGCAAAGAGTGAAATGATGGAAGGGAAACAGAGTTATGGCTTATCATAATAGAGAAAAAGAAATCACGAACATTCTCAAAAACCATGAAAGAAAAGCGAACCAGCTGCTGCGGTTAGCCCAATCCAGCCGTCTGCTTGATACTTTTAATAAAATATGGGTTTCGATAGAAAATAAAGAACTTCCGAATTTTGTATCAAAAAACGTAATGGATTTTAATGTGGCGGATATCAAATCGGAAATCAACGATTGGATAAAGGATTTAAAAGAGTGCCAGGAGAATGCCAGGCGCAAATTTGAGTCTATGGAAGACCCCACACCGGAAGACTTAAGAAAACGCAACAATATTTCGAGTGACGCTGTTCTTTTAATTAGCCAATACGAGAATCTAAAAAATGGCATTGATCAGGTGGAACAAGATTTCAGCAATGTCGCCCGCACCCACCGCGCCCCGATGCGCGAAGCTTTGACAGACCTCTCAATCTTGTATAATTCAGTTAACCATGTAAAAGGCGATTTTTCGGATTATAA